>CBJLQC010000304.1:0-4120 GCA_966424955.1 uncultured bacterium
TGGGCAATCTGCCGTACGAGATTCCCGCGGCCGGCAAGACCGGCACGAACAACGACGCGACCGACATTTGGTTCGCCGGCTTCACTCCGAATTTGCTGGGCGTCGTCTGGTTTGGATTCGACAAGCCGAAGACCATCGTGCGCACAGCCGCGGGTGGCGTGTACGCCGCCCCGGTGTGGGGACAGTTCATGCGCTCCGTGTATTACGGAAAGGAGCCACTCCTGCCGAAGCCGGCGCCCTGGGTCCTGCCGGCCAACATCGTGACGCGCGAGATCGATCGGCTTTCCGGCAAACTCACCGGCGCGGACTGCAAGCCGGAGGACCGGCGCAACGAGCTGTTCGTCGCGGGCACCGAGCCGACCACCATCTGCGATCTGCACGGGCCGCCGCTGCTCGGACAGCCGACCACCCCGGTCGGCTACTGATACAACCTGAAGGGAACGCCTTCCCTGTTGAGCACAGCCTCGAGGCTCTCCAATGATTCGGGGAGTACCTCCAGCGCCATGCCGCACTTCGCATCGACGCCCTCGGGCGCGGGCACAACCTCGACCGCCACGCCCTGCTCGCGCGCCAGCTCTTCCGCCCACATTGCGTGGTGCGTCGTATCGAACACCAGGATCCGGTTCATGATCTGATCTCTTTAGCGTTTGGGTCCGTCAAATGCTGCTGCTCTCGAGCAGGATGCCGCGAGCGCTTCCGCGGCGTTCATCGCAGAGGCGGTCGGCGTCCCGACGCTTCGGGCATCCGACCAGCTCCTCCGCCGATCCAGGCGCAATGATTTCAAATTAGAATCGTCAGCCCCTGCCGGTTTACCGAAGCGCCCTCGCCAGCCGGATGTGCTGATTTGCGGCCTCCTCTGCGATGAAAGCAGCAGAGGCACTTGGACCTGGCTACCTTGCTCGAGAGCCGTCGTGCATCACCAACTCATCGGATCTCTTCCGTTCCCTGCACCGTAACGCGATGCGAGACGAGCGGCAGCGGTTCCACGTGTTCATCAACGATCGGCAGCGCGGCGCGCAGGGCAGCGCGCGCGGCCGCACCGGCTCCCTCGTCGCGCACGAAAATCGTGGCCAGCGGCTGCCCGCGCGTCACGGCGTCGCCGGGCTTCACGGTGATGTGGAAGCCAACCGCATAATCGATGGCGGAATCGATGGCAACCCGCCCGGCACCGAGAGCCACGGCCGCTTCGCCGATGGCACGCGTATGCATAGTCCCCATGAAGCCGTCGCGCGCGGCTTCCAGGACGATGCGCGCAGGCGCTTGCGGCAGCAGCGCGGGATCATCTACGACGGCGGCATCACCACCCTGCGCTTCGATGATGCGCCGCATCCGTTCGGCCGCGCGTCCATCGGCCAGTGCCTGCTGCGCCAGCTCATAACCTTCGCCCGGACGGCGCGCCGCCCCCGCCAGCACCAGGAGTTCCGCCGCCAGGGCGAGTGTGACATGCACGAGATCGGGCGGCCCTTCGCCGCGTAGCGTGAGTAGCGCTTCCTCCGTTTCCAGCGCATTGCCTACCGCATAACCGAGCGGACGATCCATCGCCGTGACCAGCGCGACGGTGCGGCAGCCATGATGCTCGCCGATGCCGATCATCGTGCGCGCCAGCTCCAGTCCCTGTTCCAGCTCCGGCATGAACGATCCGTTGCCACGCTTGATGTCGAGCACCAGTCCGGTGATTCCCTCCGCGAGCTTCTTGCTCATGATGCTGGAGGCGATCAGCGGGATCGACTCGACGGTGCCGGTGACATCGCGCAGGGCGTAAAGCCGCTTGTCGAGCGGTGCGATATCCGACGTCGGCGCGATGAGCGCGCACTTCAGCTCCTCGAGCTGCCGCCGGAAGCGATCCAGGGTCAGCTGCGTGGTGAAGCCGGGAATGGCTTCCAGCTTGTCCACCGTGCCGCCGGTGTGGCCGAGGCCGCGCCCGCTCATCATGGGCACATAGACGTCCAGCGCGGCCACCAGCGGCGCGAGGATCAACGAGACCTTGTCACCGACGCCGCCGATCGAATGCTTGTCCACGCGCGGCCGGCCCAGGTAGCTCAGATCGACGACCACACCGGAGCGCAGCATGGTGTCCGCCAGCACCGCCAGCTCGCGCGCATTCATGCCGCGGAAGTACACCGCCATCAGGAACGCCGCCATTTGGTATTCGGGCAGCTGCTCTTCGGCGTAGGCGCGCATGAACTCACGAATCTCTGCTTCGGTGAGCTCTTCGCCGTTGCGCTTACGGGCGATCAGGTGTTGCGGGATCATTCAGTGCCAGTTGTCGGCCACCGAGAAGGGCACTTCTTCCTTGCGGGCAGCCGCCCCCCAGAGCGCGAACGTTTCGTCCAGCCAGTCGTAGATGCTCCGCATCGACAGCTGCAATTCGGTGAGACGCGCGCGCCGCTCTTCGGCCGGCATGTACAGCGCTCGGTGGATCAACTCCGACAGGTCTTCCGGATCGTACGGGTTGATGGCGACGCTGCCTTCCATCTCCTCGATAGCGCCCGCGAACTTGGACAGCAGCAACACGCCGGTCTTGTCCACCTGGCTGGTAACGAATTCCTTGGCGACCAGGTTCATGCCATCCTGCAACGATGAGATCACGCACACGTCGGCGGTGCGATAGAGCAGCGCCAGACGCTCGCTTGGAATCGATTCCGTGATGAGGTGCACGGGCGTCCACTTCTCGGTGCCATACCGCTCGTTTATCGCCCACGCCATTCGGCTGACCTTGTCGCTCAGGCGGTCGTAAGCCTCGATGTCCGTGCGACTCGGTACCGCGATCTGCACGAAGGTGAGCTGTTGCCGCCATTCCGGGTGTCGGTCCCACAGGAAATCGAGCGCTTTCAGCTTTTCTTCCAGCCCCTTCGAGTAGTCCATGCGATCCACGCCAATGCCCAACCGTTCGCCGTTGGGCGCGAAACGGCGGCGCAGCCGGTTCATGCGCGCCTGCGCATCGGGCACCGTCGCCGCGCGCCGGTATTCATCAATGTCGATCGAAATGGGCAGCGCGCGCACCCAGCACGTGTGTGAGGGCAACTCCACGCAGCGGCGCTCGAAATCCACTTTGATCTGCAGCTCCTGCTGCACGCAGCGCAGAAAATTCGCGACATAGGTGGGCAGGTGAAAGCCGAGCAGATCGTTGGCCAGCAAGCCTTGCAGGATCAACGGGGCGCGCGTCGCGATCCGGAAAATTTCGGGTGGCGGAAACGGGATGTGCCAGAATTGAGCGAGCGTGGCCGTCCGCGCCTTCTCCCGCGTGAAGCGCGGCGCGAGCGCCAGATGATAATCCTGGAACCAGATGGCGGCCGGCTGATCGCCGACGGCGCGCAATGCCTCCTCCGCGAAACGACGGTTCACGGATTCATAGCGTGCCCAATGACGCGCGCGGATACGCGTCAGCGCCGGGCGTATGTGGCAGAGCGGCCAGAGCACCTGGTTCGCGTAGCCCAGGTAGTATTCTTCGATGTCGCGCTGGTCGAGCTCGAGACGGTGCAGCCAATACCGCGGATTCTCGGGCGGCACCCGCACGCGACCCTGCTCATCGCTGACATCGAAATCCGCATCGCCACTGCCCCACGCCACCCAATCCCCTTCCGTCGCTTGCAGAATGGGATCGAGCGCGGACGTCAACCCGCCGGCTGGTCGCCGGACCGTGACCTCACCGCTGCGGTCGTCGTAGATGTGCTCGTAGGGCTCACGGTTGCTGACGACCACGAACCGGCGGTTCGGCAGCGACTCACTGTACTTCTCGGATCCTCGCACACGAGGCTCGATGGTGCTGACTACCGACGCAGCTTGCGTCGGCCGCGGCGCGCCAAATGCCGTCCGCGCCGGACCGCCCGCTCCGCCCGCAGCGACATATCATCCCAATTGTCTTCGGCGTTGTCCCGTGCACTCTCCACCGCGCGCACCAGGTGGCGCCGCGTGCGTTTACCGCTATGCGGTGCCGTCAGCAGCGCGATGCTGGCGCCCAGCACGGCGCCCATCGCCAGCCCGGCCACGAAATTCAATGAGCCGGATTCTTTTTCGTAGTACACGCCCCCTCCTTGCTAACCCCCATCTGCAAAGGATATGCGCCGTACGCACCTACCGTCAACAAAGCACAGGCCTTAACATGGCACTTGTCGTGCAG
>CBJLQC010000305.1:0-4118 GCA_966424955.1 uncultured bacterium
GCGCTGTTCACAGGTCGGAATGCGGCGCAGATCTTCGGACGTCATTTCGGGCCGTGGGTGCCGACTGCACTCCGTCCGCTGCTGGGCGCAGAGAACCTGCTTTCACGCGCGCGGGATGGCGGCCGCACCATCGCGTTCGCAAATGCCTATCCGGAGGAAGTTTTCGCGGAGGGTCGCAAGGCACGCGACCCGCTGCGCGCCGGGCCGCCCCTTGCCGCGCTCGGCGCCGGCGTGCTGAACCGCCATACGCCGGAGCTCATGCGCGGCGACGCCATCGCCAGTGAGATCATCAACGAGGGCTGGCGCACGCACCTGCAGCGCACCGAATTGCCGCGCATCACGCCACTGGAAGCGGGTCACAATCTCGCGCGGCTGGCCGCGCAGCACGACCTGACGCTGTTCGCCCACTACAGCACGGACCACGTCGGCCATACCGGTCACATGGAAGAGAGCATCGTCGCGCTCCAGCGCGTGGATCAGTTCCTGGCCGGCATCCTCGAGCAGATTCCTGATGACCTGACGATCGTCCTGGCCAGCGACCACGGCAACCTGGAGGACGTGCGCGTCGGGCATACGCTCAATCCGGCGATCGGCCTTTTCATCGGCGGGCAGCACGCACGCCTGGCGGCGGGCACGCATTCGTTGATGGATGTCGCGCCCAAGGTGCTACAGCTCGCGGATACGGAGTGAAGCGAGCGCGGCTATCGTCAGGATCGCACCATAGGCGGCGACGAAAGCGAACGCGCCCCACGGCGTGGCCGTCTCCGCGCCGAACGCACTTTCCAGCCGGAAGAGCGCGCTCTGCGGCGGTAACACGACCGTGATCACCTCGCGGATGCCGGGTGCGGTGGCGCCCATGCGACCGCTGCGCAGCAGCGCATCCCACAACATCGCAACGATCGCGAGGATGGCGGTCACCCAGACATCGCCGCGCAGCCAGACCGAAAGGAAGAAGGTGAGCGAGCCGTAAACCAGGATGTAGCTGGCGATCAGCACCAGCGTATTCGGGCCGGCCCAGCGCGCGAGCAGCAGCAGGTCGAAGCCGGGCAGAAGCATGATGCTGATGAGGAAGACAACGGCAGCGGCGACCGCGAACTTCTCGAGATACAACACCGCCAGCGACGTCGGACGCGCGGCATACAGCCGCATGGTACCGTTCCGCCGGTCGGCGCTCACGATACCTGCCATCATTGCCAGGATGGCGATGAGCGGAAACCGGCCGATCAGCCACCCCAGCAGCAGCAGCGCCGAGACGAGCGGATAGCCCCCGACCTGGTAGAGGTTGCCGATCTCGACCTGGCCGTGTCCACCACCAACCAGTGTGCGGGCGAGCAGGGCCGAGAAGAGGAAGAGAAAAGCAAAAGCAACGAGCGCGATGATGCGGCGCAGGCGCGACCGCAGGAACAACCGGATCACGCCGGCTCCATCGTGTCGCGCACGAGGCGCGCTTCCAGCCCGTCCGCCGGCGCAACCGCGACTACCGACGCACCGGCGGCGAGCAGCGCGGCCAGCCGGCGGTTGAGATCGGCGACGTCGCTCACATCGACCAGGAACGCGTGCTGCGCTGCGGCCCGCGCGCCGGGAAATACCTCGGCGAATGCGGCATGCTCGGCAGCCAGCTCGATGCGATACGTCCGTATGTCCGTGCGGTCGCGCAGCGACACGACCTCGCGCAGACGGCCTGCATCCAGCAGGAGGGCGCGGTCGGCCAGGCGCTCCAGCTCCGCCAGATCGTGCGACGCGATGAGCACGGTCGCGCCGCGCGCGCGCTGCCGCGCGATCACGTCGCGGAAACGCACGCGCCAGAATGCATCCAGCCCCTCCGTCGGCTCGTCCAGGACGAGCAGCGCGCGTTCCGCCATGAACGCCTGCGCCAGACCCACACGCTGCAGCACCCCATGCGACAGCGTAGCCACCGTTTTCGCGGCATGTTCGCGCAGACCGAACGACTCCATGACGGAGTCCGCGGTTTTGGCGGGAATTCGCTCGAGCGCGGCAAACGCGCGCAGCGCGTCGCGTACCGGCCACTCCGATGGAAGCTTGAACCGCTCGGGCAGGTAGCCCACACCGTGATGGCGGGCATAGGCGCGCGGATCCTCGCCCTGGATCGTGATTTCACCGCCGGTCGGCTCGAGAAAACCGAGGACCAGCGAGAACAGCGTGCTCTTGCCTGCGCCGTTCGGGCCCACCACGGCAATGACTTCGCCCGCGCCGATCTCGGCCGTGACATCGACCAATGCATCGACGTGGCCCGCCTTGCGGCCGGGGCCGGGCGTGATGCGGAATCGCTTGGCGACCTGGTTCAGCTGGATCATTCACTCGTCCAAGGCATGTATCCTGCCACCGCCGGTGGCGTGCTTCATTCTACGCTGCGCCTGCTCGCGCGCCACCTGAAGGGCTTTGCCGCGCCGCTCGCTGCCTTCGCGACGGTCGGCCTGATCGTGGCCGCGGCCGGGCTCGGCATATTCGCGCTCATCGCCGAAGGCGTGGAAGAGGGAATTACCCAGCGCCTCGACGAGCGCGTGCTGCACTGGTTCGCGCAGCAGCGCACACCATTCCTGGATGAGGCCGCGCTCGAGATCACCACCCTCGGCAACGGGCTGGTGCTGATCATTGTCGTGCTGGTCGCTTCCGTCTTCCTCTGGCAGACGCAGCACAAATGGTCGGCGTCGCTGCTGCTGTTCGCCACCGTGACCGGCAAGCTGCTCAATACCATCCTGAAGGTGTCGTACGACCGCACGCGCCCGTCGGTCGTGGAGGCGCTCGCCGACGTGCACTCGCCGTCATTCCCGTCCGGTCACGCCATGTCGGCCATGGTCGTGTATGGCAGTGTGGCCTACCTCGTGGGACGCCTCGAGCCGGGCCGAAGCCTCCGCATAACCACCTGGGTGGTGGCGGCCGCGGTCATCATCGCCATCGGGGCCAGCCGCATGTACCTCGGCGTGCACTACCTGTCTGATGTCGTGGCCGGATTCATTGCCGGGCTGGCCTGGCTCGGTTTCCTGGTCGCGACGATGCGCGCGCTCCAGTTCTTTGCGCGCCGCCGGCCGGAAACACACGCGGAAGAGCGGGACCTGGACGCGCCCGCGACGTAAACCCGCATTGATCCGCCCGCCGCGCGACGCCAGCGTGCGCGGTCATGAACCACAGCCGCGTGCTCGGCCAGCTCCTGCTCGCCGCACAGGATGTCACGGAAGAACAACTGGCCGGTGCGCTGCGCGAGCAGCGCAGCTCGCGCGAACGGCTGGGCGACATCCTCATCCGGCAGGGCGTGCCCGCCCGCTGCATCGCCCAGGCACTCGCGCGCCAGCTGCGGTTATCCTACCTCGAGCCACCCCTGCATCCCGATGCGGCTGCCATTCAGCTGGTCGATCGCGAGACCGCCGTCCGCTTGCGGGTCATGCCGCTATCGGTGCGCGAGCGGCTGCTGCGCGTCGCCATGGTCGATCCGCTCGACATGGCGGCCGTGGATGACCTCCAGTTCCGTACCGGCAAGCGCATCGAGCCGGTCGTCGTGGAGCCCGCCGCCGTCGAAGGCGCGCTCGCTTCCTACGAGCACGGTGCACTCGCCGCGCTGCTCCAGCGCATCCCGGTGCGCGCCCAACAGCTGGACAACGAGGAAGAGCTGCGGCGCGCGAGCGAGGCGCCGCCCGTCGTCGCCGTGGTCGATCACATCTTCCACAGCGCCCTGCGGGCCGGCGCCAGCGACATCCACATCGAGCCGGCCCACGATTGCGTGATGGTGCGCGGCCGCGTGGACGGCGTGCTGCGCGAGCTGCTCACGCTGCCGCTGCACACATCCCCGGCACTCGTGTCGCGCATCAAGGTCATGGCCGCGCTCGACATCTCGATCAAACGCAAGCCGCAGGACGGACGCACGACCATTCAGGCGAGTGGCCGCGATATCTTCGCGCGTGTCTCGACACTCCCCGCCAATGGCGGCGAGAAAGTCGTCATCAGGCTGCTCGATGGATTGCAACGCTTCGCATCGCTGGCCGAGCTGGGACTCGCCGACGACGCGCTGCGCGACCTGCGCGCCATGCTGAAGCATCCGCACGGCATCATCCTGGTCACCGGGCCGACCGGTTCCGGCAAATCGACGACGCTGTACGCGGCGC
>CBJLQC010000306.1:0-4109 GCA_966424955.1 uncultured bacterium
CTAGGGCTCCGCCACCACCCACTCCCCCACCTGCAGCTTCTGCTGCCGCGGCCACACCTCGTCCAGCGTATTGCCGTCATACAGCCGCCCGTTCTTCATCACATACCGGATCGTGTTGGTATTGCGGATGTTCTCCAGCGGATTGGCATCCAGGACCAGCAGATCCGCCAGCTTGCCTGCCTCCAGCGTGCCCAGGTCGGTTTGCAGCCCGAGCGCCTCGGCTCCGAAAATGGTCGCCGCGCGCAGCACGTCATGGCTCTTCATCCCGCCCGACTGCACGGCCCAGACCTCCCAATGGTAGCCCAGCCCCTGCAGCTGGCCGTGGCTGCCGATGCCGATCCGGCCGCCGGCTTCCACGATGCGCTTGGCCGTTTCTGCGTGCCGCTTGAACACGTGCTCCTCTTCCATGAACCAGCCGGCATTGCGACGCCGCGACTTCGCGTCCAGCTCCGAGTGCGGCGTGAAGCGCCGCAGCTTCGCGTCATCGTGCGGCTGCTCGGTCGCGTAGAAGAAGTTCTCGGCCCACGGCCCGCCATACGACACCAGCAACGTGGGCGTGTACGTGATGCCGGTCTGCGCGAAGAAGTTCACCACGTCCTGGTACATCGGCGCGACCGGCAGCGAATGCTCCTGCCCGGGATAGCCATCGATCGCCAGCGTGAGATCGTATTTCAGCATCAGGCCGCCTTCCGTGGTCGGCATGATCTTCTGGTCGCGCGCGGCCTTGATCACCCACTGCCGCTGCTGGCGGTTGCCCGCCATGTACATCTTGATGGTCTTGGTGTCGTAGTACTGGCTGTACCGCTTCATGATCAGGTTGGCGTGCTCCTGATCGCGAATCGCGTCTTCGACGTAATCGCCGAAAATGCCCGGTCCCGTGGAATACACGCGCGGCCCGATCATTTCGCCCGCATCCACCAGGTCGCCATACGTAATCACATCGGTGGACGACGTCTGCGGGTCCCGTGTCGTCGTCACGCCGTACGCCAGGTTGGCCAGGTACATCCACACCTGCGTCTTGTGCAGTCCCCATTGCGGCCACATGTGCGCGTGCGTGTCCACGAACCCGGGCATGATGGTCTTGCCCGCGACATCGATTACGCGCGCACCTTCCGGTACCTGCACCTGCCCACGCCGGCCCACGGCCGTGATCCGGTTGTTGCGGATGACGACGTCGCCATCCTCGATCACCTCGTCCCCTTTCATGGTGATCACGCGCGCGCCGCGCAGTACCGCGTCGCCCTGCGGCAAATCACGCGGCGCGCGAATGTAGACGCGATGCTCGGACGGCTCGTAGCCGGCGCGCCGGCGCGCGACATCCGCGGCTGCCGCGCGCGCCGTATCCGCGCGCGTCGTGTCGCGCGGCGCCTGCGCCTGCGCGCGCCGCGCGTCGCGCGTGCTGTCTTCCATGAAGCGCGCGCGCTCCAGGTCGTAGACGAAGTGCGCGTTGCCGATCGACCAGTGCACGTGCCGGCCATCGGCCGCCCACGCCGGGAACTGCCCGCCGATCACGGTCAGCTTGCGCACCGGGAAAGCCGCCTGCGCCGGATTGGCCACACTCACCGTCGGCGTATCGACACCGGTCAGTGGCACGACCACGGTGTAGAGATCACTGTTCACCTGCGCGAGCGCCTGGTCGCCGGCCGGCGCGATGCGAATGATCGACGCGCTGTTCGGCTGCTGCGCGCCCGGCCGCCGGTTGCCAACGATCCGGATGTGCTGGATCTCGTCGGAACCATCCCAACGGATGGACACCAGGCCGCGTGCATTGTGGTTCAGGTAAATGCGACGGCCATCACTCGTGAAATGCGGCTGCGCGCGGCCGTCGGTCGGCGCCACGACGTTCACCGCGCCGCCATCGGCACTCACATAGACGATGTCATCGGCCGCGCCCGGCGCGAACGGGCCGGTCGCTTCCACGTAGGCGCGCATCGGCCCGCGAATCGCGACAATGCGATTGCCTTTCGGCTCCCACGCGAGCTGCGTGTACGTGGCCGGCGCGCGCGTCAGCTGCACCGCGCCGCCGCGGCCGTTCGCGCGCACCTTCATGATGTGGCCGCCGCGTGGCGACCATGTCACGTAGGCCAGCCACTGTCCGTCCGGCGACCACGTCGGGAAGGCTTCCGTAAACGCCGCGTTCGTCAGGCGCCGCGGCGTGCCATTGGGAAAATCCATGACGTACAAACGGTCGAGCGCCGTGAAGGCCAGTCTCCGGCCATCCGGTGATGGCACCGCGTCGCGGATCTGGCGCACCGTGAATTGCGCCGAATCCGGAATCGGATAGGTGAACGCTACCTTGGGTCCGACGCCGACTTCCGCATCGACCTGGAAGGGAATCTGGCGCGGCGCGCCGCCCGCCACGGGTACGCGCCACAGCTTGCCACCCCAGTACGCCACCACCTCGCGCGAGTCGGGTGTGAACGACATGCCGGGATAGACATCCAGGTCGGCAATCGACTCCTGGTCGTCGCGCTGCACCGGATAGACGAGCCAGCGCTCGTCGCCGGTCTCGAGATCGCGGATGCGCAACGCCGTTTCCGCTTCGTGGCGCGTCCCGTAAACCAGCCACTTGCCATCGGGTGAGATGGTGGGCCGGAATGCGGAGCCGTAGCGGCTGGTGCGCGAGACGTCCTTGCCGGTCTGCCGATCGTACATCCAGATCTGGTACTGCGGCAGGCTCGCGTTGTAATCCCAGGCATTCGTCCGGCGCGCGTACCAGATGTAGCGGCCGTCCGGCGAAACCGCCGCGCCGACACTCTTGAGGTTTTGCGGCATGCGATGCAGCTGCTGCCCGCTGCCCCCATCAATGTGGCCGATCCACAGTTTCACCACGCCAATGCGCGCTTCGCCTTTGGATGCGACGACGTATTTACCGTCCGGCGTCCAATCCGGTGACATCCAGGTGTTGCCGTTGCCGCGCGTGATCTGCGTGGTGTCGCCGCTCGCGACATCGACCGTCCACAGGTTGTCGCCGCCGCTGCGATCGGACAGGAACAACACCTTCCTGCCATCCGGGCTGAAGCGCGGCTGCGCGTCGAACGCCATGCCACTGGTCAATCGCCGCGCCGGGCCGCCTTCCATGGGCAGCAGGTACAGGTCGCCGAGCAGGTCGAAGACGAGCTGGCGGCCATCGGGGCTGACGTCGACGGACAGCCACGACCCTTCATCGGTACTGATGCGTATCGTGCGCTCCGGCTTGAGTGACAGGCCGGCGCGCGCCGCACCGGTATCGGCGGCCGGCGCGTCCTGGGCGGGCAGCCGTGGTGCAGCGGCGACGATCATCAGCACGAGCGCCAGCGCGAGGGCGCGCCCGGGTCGGGGCAACGGCAAAACGGGCATGGGAGTCCTCCGGAAGTGACGTAGGGCGGAAGAAAGTGTGATCGAAGCGCGGCCGGAGCAAGCCATCCTTCCCAGCCAACCTTTTCGGCAGCCGGCCTATCCAAACGTTCATCACCCCGGAGGCTACCATGCGCACTTTGTCGGCCGCCCTTGTCGTGGGACTGCTGGCCGTCCCGACCGTTTTCCACGCCACCGCGCAGGAAGTCATGCAAGGCAGATGGGGCGCGGAATTCCGCGCCGCGCGCGTGCACCTGAACCTGCGTATCGACCAGGATCGCGGCTACTCGAATTACGGCCGCACGTTCCCGCGCGCCGAGCTGTCGCAGTGGCGGAGCAACGGCAGCGACGTGAGCTTCGAGCTGCGTCGTCCGGCCGGGCTGCTCCGTTTCGAAGGCAAGGGCAATGAAGCGCGTGCATCCGGCACGTACGACTTTACACCCGACGCCGCGTTTCGCCGCGCGCTGCAAAGCAGCGGCCTCAACGACCTGACGACCAGGCGCATGCTGACGCTGGCCATCAACAACGTGAGTGTCGAGGACGTGCGCTATCTCCAGCGGAACGTACGCGGTGGGTTCACGACGGCGGTGCTGGTGCGTATGCTCGATCACGGCGTGGACCCGGAATACGTGCGCGCGATGGATGCGGCCGGCTTCGCGAATCTTTCCGCGGACGAGCTGACGCGCACCCGCGACCATGGTGTCGACCCCGACTTCGTGGCCGGGATGCGTGGCGAAGGCATTCGTCTCAGCCTCGACGAGAACGTGCAGGCG
>CBJLQC010000307.1:0-4095 GCA_966424955.1 uncultured bacterium
CAGCAGGGAAGCCGTGCCCAGTTTGCTGCGCAGCGGTACCGTGGTGACGCCGTTCGGCTCGACCTGCGCCTGCGGCTGGCGTCCCTTGCTCAGCACCGCGTACGCGTCTGCATCGTAGACCACCGTGACCTCGTGGCCGCGCCGCGCCAGCGCGCGCGTGAGCCGCTGCGTGCCAATGCCATCACCGCCGAAATTGTGCGGCGGATAGAAGGTAGTGACCATGCAGAAGCGCAGGCCGCTCATTAGCGGCTGCCGCTCGCGGCCGCCAGCACGCGCTCTTCCTCGGGTTCGTCCGGCACCCGCATTTCCTCGTGATACTCGAAATCGGTGTTCACCGCCCAGACGTCGTACGACTCGCCATTCATGTTCCAGATGGTCATCATGGCGGTCAGCATCGAGTGGTCCTGGTTGTTGTACTTGTGCAACCCGTTGCGGCCGATGAGGTGCAGATTCTCGATGGGATCGATGTGCGTGCGCACCGTGGCCAGCTGCTCGCCATAAACCGAATCATAGATTGGATAGGCCTTGGGCATCCGTACCACTGCGCCGTCCAACACCTTCGCATCGCCGACCAGGTTCAGTTTGCCCAGTTCGCGCGTCGCCAGCGCGATCAGCTCTTCATCGCTGCTGCACCACAGGCCGTCGCCCTCGAAGCAGAAGTATTCCAGCCCCAGGCACGTGGTGCCTTCCTGCACCATCGCCTTGCTCCAGTTGTTGAAGTTCTGGATACGACCGACCTTCACGCCCGGCGTGTGGATGTAGATCCAGTTGTCCGGGAAGATATCCGGCTTGTCCAGGATGAGCGCGACGGTAAGGAAGTCCCGGTACTTGAGCCCGTTCCCGGCTGCCAGGACTTCGGGAGGCGCTGCCGGCGAGAGCGCCCGCACCAGCGAGCGCACCGGCATCGTCGAAATCACGTGATCCGCCGCTATGCGAACCTCGCCCGCGGGCGTTTGCGCACGCACCGCCACCGCCCGATCGCCGTCGGTCTCGATCGCCGTGGCGTAGTGCTGCATGCGAACCTCGCCGCCCAGGTCCACGATCCGATCGCGGCACAGCTCCCACATCTGTCCCGGACCCAGCCGCGGGTACTGGAACTCATTGATCAGCGTCTTGATGTCCTTCGATCGGCGGTTCAGGTTCGCCGCGTTCAGGATCGCTTTGCCGAGCGAGAGATTCTGGATCCGCTGCGCGGCCCACTCCGCGCGGATCTCGGTGCAGGGCATGCCCCACACTTTTTCCGTGTAGGTCTTGAAGAAGATTTCGTACAGGCGCTTGCCGAACCGGTTCGACACCCACTGTTCCAGGTTCTCCTCGACCGGCGCGGGATGCAGCTGCGCGTCGATGTAACTCCACACGCAGCGGAAGGCATTCCAGAGACCGAGACCCTTCAGCGCGTTCTTCGCCTTGAGCGGATAGTCGAAGAACTTCTCCTTGTAGTAAATCCGCGAAAGGCGCGGCACCGAGATGAACTCATCGCCCAGCACTTCCTGCCAGAGCGCTTCCACCGGCGCGATCTTCGTGAAAAAGCGATGGCCGCCAATGTCGAAGCGATAGCCCTTGTACTGCACGGTGCGCGAGATGCCGCCGACAACGTCGTCGCCCTCCAGCACGGTCACGGCCACGCCCTGTTTGGCCAGGAGATACGCGGCGGTCAAACCGCCCGGCCCCGCGCCGATGATCACCACGTGATCGCCCCGGCGCAGCCGCGCGGTCGGTTTGGCCGGTCCGTCACGCTCGATCATTCGTCGCCCTTGCTGTGAAACGGTCCAGGATTTCCTCCGGTGTGATGCGGTCGGCGCTGCTGATTACGACGATGTCGCCCTCGACGCCGGCCAGCCCCAGCGCCCGCAGCTCCGCCGCGTCCATTCCCGCCCGTCCGCCGACGAACCGGACCGCCGGATACGCCGCCCGCAGGTCCCGCAGGTCACTGTCCGGGTGGGCATGAGCCACGACGAGCTGGGCGCCCACCCGGGCGCATACCGGCTCGATCTGTCTCAAACAGGCGGCCAGTTGATCCGCCGGCCCGGTCGCTGCGACCAGCACCGAGAAGGTCGGCGTCTCCGCGACCCGTACCCCCCGGGCGCCAAAGCTGTATTGCATGCGACTTCCATAGCGGTTGCTCCCGTGAACGCCACTCACGCAGTGCGCAGGGGCGGCACCGCCCATCGTTCGCGTTTCAGCGCGCGGGAGATATGAGCATGGTATGGTGCTGCGCGAGGACCGGGAGGAGCCTGATCGGATTTTGCCTGAGGCCCGCGGCAGCGGCGGGAACCCGGAAGGCAAGGGCTGTGCCCTGTTCAGGGTCTTGCTGAATCAGCATTTAGCCCTGTAGCGCCCGCCATCGCGGCACCCCGGCGACGGTTCCCGTATCCGCATTGTGGCGACCCTGCAACAGCCGTCGCGAGTCTCGGACCCGCATGGCCGCACCGCCCAGCGCTTTCGCTAGGCAGAACCTGACCCCTCCGGCCCCCAACAAGGGGCGCCAACCTTGCGTGGCAGGGCGAACGTCGGAGGTTCCTTCGTTGTTACTCTTCGCCGTATTTGCCAGGATTGAATGCTGCAAACCGACGACGCCGTCGTAATCAACCCTGCCCCTGCGCCCACCGCCGGCCGCCGCCGCCAATGGCCGACATTCGCGCTGGCGGTGGTGCCTTTCCTTCTCCTCGCTCTCTGGCGTGGCTCCCTTGGGATTGGCGCTGAATCCGATGATTCGGGGCAGTATCTCATGCACGCCCAGGCGATAGCCGAGGGCCGCCCCTACGGCGACATCGGCTACATCTACAGCCGCTATTCGCCCTGGATCGGACCGCGCCTCGCGCTGCCCGGGCTGCCCCTGACGCTCGCGCCCTTCCTGGCCGCCTTCGGCGCGAACATGGTCATCCTCAAGCTGCTGATGCTCGCCTTCAGCTTCGGGTTCGTGGTCTTTGCCGGCCTGTACTTCGCACGTTACGTGGACTGGAAGCTGGGGCTGGGCGTGGCCTTGTTGGTTGGGCTATCGCCGGCCGTGATCATCAATGCCGGCGAAATCCTGACGGATCTCCCCTTCGCCGCCCTGGTCTGGTTGATCATCTACATCATCGAGCAGCCAGGCAGGTTTTCCTGGAAACGAATCGCCGCGGTGACCGCGCTCGGCGCATACGCGGTTGCCTTCCGCCCGACTGGCGTGGCCCTGGCGCCGGCGCTGGTACTGTACGCGCTGCTGCATTGGAAGCGGCACCGGTGGCGGCCGCTGGTCCCGGTCCTGGTCTGGGGTGCCGGCCTTTTGTTGCTTTCGCTGGTCATGCAGCTCGGCGCGGCTTCGGTGATCAGCATTCATCCCAGCGCGCTGTTCGAGTGGGTTTTCGTGGAAAGGCTGCCGCTCTACAACCTGCGCTACTACGCCGAAGCGCTGGTGGCCAGCCACACCTACCCGTTCCGGTCGGACACCGTGAACGATGCTTTCCACGCGATCACCGTGGTGTTGATGGTGATCGGTCTGGCCGTCTGGGCGCGCCGGCATTACCGGCGGTTCGTGGTCGTGTTCGCTGCGTTCTACAGCCTGGCGCTATTGCTCCTGCCGCTGGCGCAGCCCAGATACATCTGGCCGCTGTTCCCGTTGTTCGTGTTCGGTATGTTGAAGGGCGTCAAGATGCTGGTCGAACGCCTCACGGCCCGTTCGGAATGGGGATATAACGCCGCCCTGATATTCGCGGTCGCGCTCGTGCCGGGGGTCGCGCTGCAGTCCGTTCGCGAGCCCGCACGCCCCAGCCTCAACGATACCGTGGAAGTGCGCGAGCTGTTCGGTTATCTCCAGTACACTCATCGCGTCCAGCCGATGCGTGTCGTCTTTTACAAGCCTCGCACGCTGTCCTGGCAAACGGGCATTCCGGCCATGGGTCCGCCCCGGGGAGAACCCCTCTGCATGATGGGTGAGCTGGGACGCCGGGAGATTACGCACCTCATCGCCGGACGCGTGAACAGTACCGGCAGCGGTTCCGTACGGAGAATGATCGCCGAATATCCGGCTCGGTTCGAGGAAACATTTGCCAACCGGGTATTCACCGTGTTTGCGTTCCGTCCCGGACCGGAGCAGAGCGCACTGGAGTCGATTCC
>CBJLQC010000308.1:0-4079 GCA_966424955.1 uncultured bacterium
GGATTTTTTTATGTCATGAAGCGCAGCACACGCTGGTGGTCGAGCATGAGCTGCACGGGGGCCAGCACGCGGTCCCGATAGGGACGCGCCGCCAGGTCGGCGGCGACATCATCGATCAGCACCGACTTGATGGGTGTGACAAACGTCGGCTCGAAGATCAGGCGCACCGGCATGGCTCCCGCGATCTGCTCGATGACGTAGTTGAAGTGCTCACCCACGCGCGCGCATTGCAGCAGCACGAGCGCATCGCCCAGGCGCAGGTTCTCCACACGCAGGGTCTCCCAATCGGGCAGGCACAACCGGAGCCGCAAGCGGCCACGCGGCGCGTCCGGCGCGACTCCCAGCATGGTGTGCATGAAGACGTTCACGATGTCGGATGGCGTTCCGGCCGGCAGCCGGTCGCAGCTGGTTGCTTCCCAATCCGGGAGTATGCGACGCTGCGCGGCCGCGCAACGCGCCCGTACCGCCGACGCTTCGGCGCCCGCGCCGATGCTCTCCAGCGCGATGGCCAGCTCGTGCAGCTCCGCGAACGGCTCGCACTCCTGCAAGGTGCGGTCGATGCGCGGCAGCTCAGCGCGCAGGAGCCCGTCGCTGCCCGACCACAGGAAGTAGCGCGCCAGCAGCAGCAGATACTCGGCGCCGTTCAGCTGTTCGAGAAGCCCGCGGCTGAACTCGCGATCGCCGATCGCCAGGCTGGCAACGCCGACCGCCAGGCTTTGCTCGTCGGTTGGAATCTCGGCCGGCGCGGCAAAGCCGGGCAGGCGATCGATCGCGTCGGCGATCATCTCCTGCGCGTCGCGATCGCTGCATTCGACCTGCAGCTGCTCGTGGCGGCGGCGTGAACTGAGCATGGAGCCGAAGCTACCCGCTTGACATGGCGTGGTCCAGCAAGAACGTTGTGCGGCCATGAGACTCGCCATCCTGCTCCTGCTCGCGGCCGCCCCCCTGCACGCACAAAGCGCAACCTTCTGGGAAAGATTTCTCCCGCGCGTGCACTACTTCGATCACCTGGTGGCCGATCCGCTGGAGCCGCGCATGAGCATCGGGCTGCTGCAGACCAACGTCTTCGAGCGGGCCGGCGAAGGGCGCGAGCGCCCCGCATTCGCGTTCATCGATCCGGAAGACGCGGCCAGCGATGTGAACGCGGCCGCCGCGATCGGTGGTTCCATTCCGCTCTTCCGGCTGGCGGAATGGCCGGGCAAGGGCGGCATCGTCGCGAGCGCGCAGCTGGGTGTCTTTTCCCGTTTTCGCATCGAGTATCCCTCGCGTGATGATGTCGGGCAGGACTGGTTCGTCGGGATGCCCTTCGAATTCGCCTACGACAAATGGACCGGTCGCGTGCGCATCATGCACCGCAGCTCACACATCGGCGATGAGCTGGTCGAGACGACCGGCGCGCAGCGCATCGAGTTCGGCGGCGAGTTCGCCGATTTCCTGGTCGGCTATCGCGTCCTGGGTGGTGCCCGCCTGTATGGCGGCGGCACCTGGAACTTCCGCTCCTACACGGAGCGTCTGCCCGCGCTGCGCGTGCGCGGCATGCACGACACTTTCGCGTTGCAGGCGGGTGTGGATGGCGCATGGCACCCCTGGTCGCAGGGCCGCGTCGGGCTGACCGGCGGGTTCGACTGGCAGAGCGCGGAGCGCACCGGATGGCGCAGCATGTTCTCTGCCGCGGGCGGTGTCACCGCGCGCAAGAGCGGGCAGAGCACCGACCTGATGCTGCGCTACTACCACGGCCCATCCGTGCTCGGTGAGTTCTTCATGACGCCCGAGACGTTCTGGGCCGTCGAATGGAACGTGCGCTTTTAACGGATAAACGGCGCAGCCGGCGGGTTCGCTGGCGCTGGCGCGGAGCGCTGGTCGCGGGTCGTGGGAGAAAAAGCGGGGTGCGGGTCGCGGGCGGGGTCGCGGCAAAGTGCTATTCGGACGGCCGCATCAAATCCAGCTCCGTGCGTCGGTCGCGAAAGACTAGCCTGTCGAAATCACATCTGAAGATCTGGTAGCTGAGGTCGCGCGCTTGCCTGGCAAAATCCACCACCGCTGCCAAGCGGCAAAGGATTCTCTAACCGCGACACGCTACCCGCTTTCTTTCCCGCGACCCGCATCCAGCGCTCCGCGCCCGCGCCGGCGAACCCGCCGTTTTATTCGTTTTCGGGCACGGCAAAAATCCGCTCGCGCGATGTTTCTCCCTGCGCGGTGCGCACGGTGATGCGCATGCGGTACTTGCCGGGCGGCAAGGGGGCGTCCACCTGGCGCAGCTCCTGGAGCGCGCCGTCCTGAACGTCGAGCGCGACGCCATCGAACTTGAGTGAGATACCCTGCCGGGCGGCGCCGAAGAACTCCCGGATCTTGCGACCGGCGCTCTTCTGCAACGGCTCGATCTCGATCTCGGTGCTGTAGCTCGCGTTCTTATCGATGTTGTAGATCTCATAGAAGACGCGGAACGATCCGCCTTTGAAGCGGCCGGTCGGCACCAGGGCGAGGGCTACGCTGCCCCGGCGCCAGCGTCCATCTACGCGCGGCTCGGCGAGCACGATGTCGCTCAACATCAGGCTGGGCGTAGTGTAATCCGGGATCGGGAACGGGCCGCCGTACAGCTGTCCGATGCCGGGTTCGGACGGGTCGCTGACAATGACGCGCTGCACCGTGGTGTGCGAGGGTGGTGCGGCCACTTCGACGTGCAGCCGGAAGAGGTCGTCGGTCTGAAAGGCGCGGGTCGCGGCAATCGCGATGCTGTCATCCTGTCGGATGACTCTGCGCGTCGCGGTGTCCACCAGGATCAGCGACAGATCGATGCGATACGCCGGGTGGAGTGCCGCCACGCTCTTCTGCAGCTTTTCGACCGGTACCGCTACCGCCGCGACGACGTTGGTGCGGCCGGCATTGCCGCGGAAGGTATAGAGGTCGAAGTAGAAGGGCAGGTCCTTCGTGAAATCGAGCGGCTGCGAATCGGTTTTCAGGAATGTGCGCGCATCGGCGCGGTAGTTGGTGCTGGCAATCTCGCTGGTATACGTGAGGCAGTGCGCGCTCAGCCGGACCAATTCGCGTTGCCGGCTGCGGCGCACGTAGTCGGCCGCGCAGGGCGGCGTGTAGACCAGGTCGTAATCGGCGTTGGAGCGCATGGCCGCGAAATGCATGACGAGCGGTTCGCCGTCGATGTCGTCATAGATCCACGTCTCGCGGCCGGCACCCACGCCGGTGGCGCGCACCACGTCGCGCGGCCGGCCATGACGAATGAAGATGGCGCCGCGATCGTCGTACGGGCGGTCGGCAAAGGAATTCCAAACCAGGTGATTCTGCGTGGGCACGCCGAAGCGTGCGCTGCGATAGTAATGTCTGCGGGCGTACGCCAGTCGGTGGTAATGTTCGGCCAGCCGCTCGGACACGGTGACACCGGACAGCGCCGCACGCACCGTCCAGAAGTCACGCAGCCAGGCACGACGTGCGCCGGCGTCCCAACCCTGCCACGCTTTCAGCTCCGCCTCGTTCAGCAGCGCCGACACATCCGTCAGGAGCTGTTCGAGTCCGCCCTCATCCGCGTCGGCGACGCTCGCGAACCACGCGTCCGCGCCTGCCGCGATCGTGCGCTGGTCGCGCAGGAGCAGCAGCGCGCGGGTGTACGCGGCGGCGCCCGCCGGTGCACCGAGCGTCAGGGCGTGCGTCAGCGACCGCGCGGCTTCGTCATCCTGGTCCAGCTCGAGCTGCAAACGCGCGGTGGCCAGCCAACTTTCGGCGGTCGCATGAGTCGAGCTGTTGAGCTGATCGAGTGCGGCCGCGGATCGTGCGAGCGTTTCCGGATTCCAGCGCTCCAACGAGATATCGGCGAGCGCGGCGGCCGCGTCCGCCACGGGCGGCCGGCCGGTAATGGCCTTCAGGAAAGCGCGGCGTGCACGCGCGGGTGCATCGTTGCCGGCCGCGCGGGCGATGACGTCGTCGAGCACGAACGAGTTGCGCGAGCCATCGTGCAGCGGTGAGGCAGGGCCGCGGGCCAGCGCGAGACCGAGGCCGAAATGCGCCCAGCCGTAGTCGGGTGCCTGGCGCAACGCGCGCTCGAAGTCTTTTTGTGCGGCTTTGCCGGC
>CBJLQC010000309.1:0-4077 GCA_966424955.1 uncultured bacterium
CTCCTCCGCGCGCACGATCGGCTCGCGCAGGGACATGCCCAGATACGAGTTCGAGTTCATGCGGATGAACTGCTGCTCGCCCTCGCCTTCGAGCAGGAAACGCGGGCCGCGCTCGCCTTCTGGGCGCAGCACCTGCCGGACCACCGTTTCCTTGCCCTTGCTCGTACCCTTTGCCTCCAGGTCGGCAACATGGCGGCTGAGTACTTCGGAAACTCTATCGAGCGGCATGAGCCGTCTTCTCCGAAAGCTTCTGCAGCATGTCTGCGACCATGGCCGGTGCATCGAATTGGGGACGCCATCCCCATTCCGCGTGCGCTGCCGAATCGTCGAGACGACGCGGCCACGAATCGGCAATGCGCTGCCGCACCGGATCGACATCGTAGGAAATCTCGAACGCCGGAATGTGCTGCCTGATCATGGCCGCCAGCGAGCGCGGTGTGAGCTGCATGGCGGTTACGTTGAAGGCGTTGCGGTGCACCAGCTGCGCCGCATCCGCTTCCATGACTTCGATGGCCGCGCGTACGCCGTCCGGCATATACATCATGTCCAGCTGCGTGTCCTCCGAAAGAAAACACGTGTAGCGCTTCTTTTCGAGCGCGTCATAAAAGATGTGCACCGCGTAATCAGTAGTGCCGCCGCCTGGTGGAGCGACGTATGAGATCAGCCCGGGATAGCGCACGCCGCGCGTGTCCACGCCAAAGCGGGTGTGGTAGTAATCGCACAGCAGCTCACCCGCGACTTTGGTTACGCCGTACATCGTGGTCGGCCGCTGGATGGTATCCTGCGGCGTGGGGTCGGGTGGTGTGCCGGGGCCGAACGCGCCAATGCTGCTCGGCGTGAAAACCGCGCAGCCCTGCTCGCGGGCTACTTCGAGCACGTTCATCAGCGTGCCCATGTTGATGTGATACGCTTTCTGGGGCTTGGCTTCGGCGGTGGCGGATAACAGGGCAGCGAGGTGGTAGATCGTGTCGGCCCGGTGCGCGCGTACCGCCGCGGCGATCGCCTGACCATCCGTGCAATCGAGCACCTGGTAGGGGCCGTCCGCGTCATCCGCCACGCGGACGTCGGTGGCGAGCACCGCATCTGCGCCATATATGCGTCGTAGTTCCGGGACCAGCTCGGAGCCGACCTGCCCCGCCGCCCCCGTCACCAGGATCCGCTTCATCCGTTCACTCCTCCGTAAGCCGCCCATCGCGGCGGCGCCGGTACGATAGCCCCTGATGCGCGACTGGCAAGGTGTCGAAACCCGACGCCTTGCGGTGCCGTAGTTGGCCGTGGCGAAGTACGCGCAAGAAACGGAGCCAATCATGAACCACATCCCCAGCCTCGTCCTCGCGGCACTGGTTTTCAGCACGCTGCCCGCAGCCGCACAGGACCGCTTCGCGTTGCCGGGCGAACGCGTCGCCATTTACAATGTGGCAGGTGAAGTCCGCGTGGAGCCGGGTACCGGTCCGAACGTCGTCGTTGAGGTGATTCGCGCAGGCAGTGATGCCGACGAGTTGCGCGTCGAGCGGGCGTCGGCAGACGGATGGCAGCAGCTCATCGTCCGGTATCCATCCAACCGCATTGTTTACCCCACCAAGGGCGTGCTCGGCCGGTTTTCGCGCACGGAGTTCAGCATAAATGACGATGGCACGTTCGGCCGCGCCAACCTCGACCCCGCGCTGGGCGTCGAGCGCATCAACAAGAACAACAGATCCGAGCGTGGTGGCAGCCGCGTCCGCGTTGCCGGCGGCGGCGATGGCATGGAGGCGCATGCCGACTTGCGCGTGACCGTCCCCGCCGGACATGCGCTGGCCGTGCACCTGGGCGTGGGCAGGGTGATCGCCACCAACGTCGATGGGGACCTGCAGGTCGATGCCAGCTCGGGGTCCGTCGAGGCCAGCGGCTTGTCGGGATTCGGGCGGATCGACACGGGCTCCGGCGCCATCGCACTGCGAGATGCCCAGGGCGATTACGGCCTGCACACCGGGTCCGGGCGCGTCGAAGCCGGCAACGTCCGCCGTGGCGTGCTGCTCGCCACCACCGGCTCCGGTGCCGTGCATCTCTATGACCTCGAGGTCAGTGAGCTCGAAGCCCGCACCGGATCGGGCAGCGTCACGGTCAATGCCGTGAATGCGCCGGCGGCCCGCATCACCACCGGTTCCGGTGGCATCCGCGCGCAGCGGCTCGCCGCTCACACGTTCGATTTGAACACGGGCAGCGGCTCCGTGCGCGTCGAGCTGACGAGCGACGTCCAGATCGGCCGCATCGACACCGGTTCTGGTGGTGTCGACGTCGCCATTGCGCCGGACGCCGGTGCGGAGATCACCATCGACACAGGGAGCGGCGGCATCGACGTGCAGGTGCCCGGCTTCACCGTGAGCGAAAGCCGGCGCAGCTTCCTGCGAGGACGCATCGGTGACGGCAACGGTACGCTGCGCGTTTCCACGGGCTCGGGCGGCGTAAACTTCCGTTCGCTCTGATCGGCGCATAGCTTCCGCGCATGCAGGAAGCTGACGCACCTACCATTGACCTGACCAGGCTCATCGGCCGGACGGCCGCCGGTCAGCGACTGTCCGCCGATGAAGCCGAGGCCGCTTTCGTCGAAGTGATGGAAGGGCGCGCCTCCCCCGTTCAACTGGCCGCTTTACTGGTTACGCTGCGGGTGCGCGGCGAAACACCCCAGGAAATTGCCGGCGGCGTGCGCGCGCTGCGGCGCGCCATGATCCCGGTGGCCGCGCCCGCTGACTTCGTGCTCGTGGATACCTGCGGCACGGGCGGCGGTGCGGTCACCACCTTCAACATCTCCACCGCGGCTGCGTTCGTGGCCGCGGGCGCGGGTGTGCGCATCGCCAAGCACGGCAATCGTTCCTTCAGCTCGCGTTGCGGCAGCGCGGACGTGCTGTCCGCGCTCGGCGTCCGCATCGAGCTGACGCCCGAGCAGATGGCGGGCGTACTCGAGCAAGCCGGTATCGTCTTCATGTTCGCGCCGCTGCTGCATCCCGCCATGCGGCACGTCGCGCCTGTCCGCCGTGAGCTCGCCATGCCGACCATCATGAACGTGCTCGGCCCGCTCACCAACCCGGCTGGTGCCCGTCGGCAGGTTGTGGGTGTTTCGCATGCCGGGTTATTGCCGCTCATCGCACACGCATTGCAGGAGCTCGGACACGAACGCGCACTCGTCGTGCACGGCGAGCCCGGGCTGGACGAGCTCAGCCCGATTGGTGTGACCACCGTGCATGAATTGCTGGACGGCGAGATCCGCACCTACGAGGTCGATCCACGCGCTTTCGGCGGTGACTATCACGACGCGCACGAGCTGCGCGGCCTCGAGCCCGAGCAGAACGCGCAGCTCCTGCTCGACGTCCTGGAAGACCGCGCACCCGGCGTGGCGCGCCTGGCCGTCACCCTGAATGCCGGCGCGGCAATATATCTGGCTGGATTGGCGGATTCGCTGCGGGAAGGCTGGCAGAAAGCGGAGGCGGCGCTTGCGGACGGGAAGGGGATGCAAGCTCTGCAAAAGCTGCGATCGGCGACGCACGCGGTTTAGCGCCAGGATTATGGCCGCGGAGAACGCAATCGAGATTTTGAAATTTAACGGCGGGTCATCGTGCGCCGGAGTGACGCGGAGCAACTCCGCGTTCGCCGCGGCCATGCACACAAAAGGTGTTAGCTGCGCACCACCACGGCATGCAGCGCAAACGGCCCCGCGATTGGAGATTTGAGATACTTGAGGATGACGACGCGCTTCGTCTTCCGGTCACAGCAGCCCACCACGAAGGCCTTCTTCATTAGTATCTCCGGATCACGCCGATCACGATGCCCTGCACGGCGACTTCCTGCTCGCGATAGAACATCGGGGGCATGCTCGTGTTGGCGGGCTGCAGCCGGACACGGCCGTTCTCGCGATAAAACTTCTTGACCGTGGCCGATTCGCCACCCACCAGCGCGACGACCATCTCACCATTGGAGGCAGTGCGCCGGGCGTTGACGATCACGAAGTCACCGTCGCGGATCTGCTCGTCGATCATCGAGTCGCCCTTCACCCGCAGGACGTAGTGCTCGCCGCCGCGCGTCAGGAAATCTTCCGGCACC
>CBJLQC010000310.1:0-4072 GCA_966424955.1 uncultured bacterium
GGCGCTGTCCGACGCGCTGGCGCAGCTGTCGACCTCGGAAGTGCAGGTCGACGTGATTCACCGCGGCGTGGGCGCGATCAACGAGTCGGACGTGCTGCTGGCTGCGACGTCGGGCGCGATCATTGTCGGCTTCCATGTGCGGCCGACTGCGGAAGCACGCGCGGTAGCCGGGCGTGAAGGCGTGGACATCAGGCTGTACAACATCATCTACGAGGCCATCGAAGAAGTGCGTGCGGCGCTGGAAGGCATGCTCTCGCCGGAAGAGAAGGAAGTGCTGCTGGGCGTGGCCCAGGTGCGCGAGCTCTTCAAGGTGCCCAAGGTCGGCGTCATTGCCGGGTGCCACGTGCGCGAAGGCGTCATCGACCGCAAGGGACGGGTGCGCGTGGTGCGGGATGGCGTGCAGGTCTATGATGGCGAGATCGGCAGCCTCAAGCGCTTCAAGGATGATGTGCGCGAGGTACGTGAAGGCTACGAGTGCGGTATCGGCATCGCCAACTTCAACGACCTCAAGGTCGGCGACGCCATCGAGTGCTATCGCGTGGAAGCGGTCGCGCGCACGCTGGCCGGATTGGCCGCGCAGGAGTAATAGACGGCTCTTAACCTTTTCTCCATGATCATCGGCGTCATCAGCTGGGAGCTGGAGATCTACGGTGCGCAGTCATTGAAGGAAAAGCGGTCTGTGGTGAAGTCCCTCAAGGACCGCCTCCACGGCCGCTTCAATGTTTCCGTAGCGGAAACCGCGCATCAGGATGTGTTGCAGCGCGCCGAGCTGACCGCCTGCGTGGTGGCGGGTGCGCGCCAACTGGCCGAGTCCGTGCTCGAGAGCGCCGACCGGCTGGTCGCCCAGGAGGCGCGGGCACGGATTATTCAGGCGTATCGCCAGTTTCTTTAAGGGCGAATGCGACGTCGAGCCGGAAGCAGGCTGGAGGCTCGATCGATAGAAAGGCGGTGACTCAATGTCCAGGCGGGTGGAACGGTTGAACGAGCAGGTCAAGCGCGAGCTGTCCGATATTTTGCGCACGGAAGTGCGCGATCCCCGGGTCGGGCTGGTGACGGTGACCGAAGCGCGGGTCGCGCCGGATCTTTCGTTTGCGCGGGTTTATGTGCGGCCGTTGGGTGGCGACGAGGAAGAGCTTTTTGCCGGGCTGCAAAAGGCCACTCCGTACATTCGCCGCGAGCTGGCCCAGCGGCTGAACGTGCGGCACGTCCCGGAGCTGCGCTTCGAGCCGGATCATGCCCTCGAGCACGCATTGCACATCGAGAAGCTGCTGCATGAAGTGTTGCCGCACGACGGAGGGCAAGCCGAGCCATCCGATGATGAGAGCGAGAAGGATGAAGATTGAGCCCGGCGCCGTCGTTCGTCCTCGCTGTCGATAAACCCGCCGGTCCAACTTCTCATGACGTGGTGGCCCGGGCGCGCCGCGCGCTCGGCACCCGTCGCGTCGGTCACACGGGGACGCTCGATCCGTTCGCGTCGGGGCTGCTGCTGCTATGCGTGGGTATTGCCACGCGCCTCGCCGAATATCTCACCGGACTGCCCAAAACCTATGTGGCCAGGGCGCGGCTGGACGGCCGCACACTCACCGACGACAATACCAGCGACCTGGTGGAGGCTTCCGACGGCTGGCGCTCGCTGGCCGTGGCGCAGGTAGCAGCCGCATTGCACAAACAGGTGGGCGAGGTCATGCAAATGCCGCCACAGTACTCGGCGAAGAAGATTGCTGGTGAGCGGGCGTACGCGATAGCCCGCCGCGGCGAGTCGGCGAAGCTGCAGGCGGTGCCTGTGCAGGTGTATGCCATCACGTTGCGCAGCGCTGAATTGCCGGAGATCGAGTTCGAGGTGCATTGCTCGAGCGGCACGTACATCCGGGCGATCGCGCGGGACGTCGGCCGCGAGCTCGGCACCGGCGGCTACCTGACGGCTCTGCGGCGAACGCGCATTGGAGTGCATAGCGTGGCACGCGCCGTGGCGTTGGCTGAGCTGGCGGATCCGGCCCGCGTGAGCGCGGCCGCCATCACGCCGCTGCAGGCAGTGGCGCACCTCGAGACGGTGTCTGTGAACGAAGAAGAGGAGCGCGCCATCCGGTTCGGCCAGGCGATTCCCGCGCACACGGAGGGCCGCGGACCAGTTGTCCTGGTGCGCGCCGGCCGGCTGATTGCCATCGCGAGCGCGGACGGCACGCAGCTCAAGCCGCAAAAGGTGTTTCCCGATGCTTGATGCCGCCGTGACCGTCGGCACGTTCGACGGGGTGCATCTCGGCCATCAGATGGTGCTCGAGGCGTTGATCGACAAAGCGCATGAGCTGCAGCTGCACAGCGTGGTCGTCACGTTCGATCAGCATCCGCTGCGTATCGTGCGCCCCGCGCAAGCGCCGCCCGAGCTGACGACGCGCGGTGAGAAGGAACAGATTCTCGCGTCGTACGACGTCGATCGGATCCACATAGTGCCGTTCACGAAGGAGCTGTCCGAGTACCCGCCCGAACGGTTCGTCACCGAAATCCTGATTGGCCAGTTCAGGATGAAGCACCTGGTGATCGGCTACGATCATGGCTTCGGCAAGGGCCGCAGCGGCGATGTCGAGACGCTCCAGCGCATTGGCCGGGAGCTCGGCTTCGGCGTGGATGTGGTGCCGCCGTTCGACGCCGATGGCGCGCACGTCTCCTCCTCGAGGATTCGCGCGCTGCTGCAGGAGGGCAATGTGGCGGCAGCGAACCACGCGCTGGGGCGCCCCTATGCGATCCGCGGCCGGGTCGCCCGCGGCGATGGCCGTGGCCGTCAGCTGGGCATGCCGACTGCCAACCTCGAGCTGGACGATCCCCACAAGCTGCTGCCCCTGCCCGGCATCTACGCCGTCCGGGTAGGCAATTTTGCCGGCGTCATGCACCTGGGTCCCCGACCGACGTTCGTGGGCGCCGGCCCGACCATCGAGGTGCATCTCTTCGACTTCGACGAGGACATCTATCACCACACGATCACCGTCGATGTGCACGCGCGCATCCGCGGCATCGAGAAGTTCAGCCGGGTCGAGGAGCTGGTTGCGGCCATGCACGAGGATGCGCGGCGCGCCCGCGCGATTCTCTCGCCCGACCAGGGTTAGGCAGCCAGGATCCGGACGTGGGGGCAGGGCATTGGAAGGGAGGCAGGGTGGCCCGCACCGGGCGCTGGCTGGCCATGTACCATCCGCATGTCCCACCGCTTGATCAGTGCCCGGGCCCTGTTGTCGTAAGTTATGTCGGGCGTTAGGTTTCAGGGCTTGAAAATTACAGCTTTGTGCGCATCGACGCGCCCTGGCTTCCCTTGTAGCAATTGACTCTCGAGGAGGCAGGCCGAATGGCTATCGAGAACAAAGACAAGTCGGATATCATCCAGAAGTACCAGCTGCACGAGAACGATCGTGGCAGTGCACCCGTCCAGATCGCGCTGCTGACGGCGCGCATCAACGACCTCACCGAACACTTCCGCAAGAATCCGAAAGATCATCACAGCCGCCGCGGCTTGCTCATGATGGTGGGCAAGCGACGTCGCCTGCTGGAGTATCTGCGCAAGACCGACATTGCGCGGTATCGCCAGTTGATCGACGACCTCGGCTTGCGTCACTGATCGAAACGGAAATGGCAATGCATAGAATCGAAACGACCTTTGCCGGACGCCCGCTCATTCTCGAGACGGGGCGGATGGCGAAGCAGGCTCATGGCAGCTGTTTGATCCAGTACGGCGAAACCGTGGTGCTGTGCACGGCGGTCGCGCAGGATAATCCAACCTCGCTGCCCTTCTTTCCCCTTACCGTCGAGTTCCGCGAACGCACGTATGCGGCCGGGAAGTTCCCGGGTGGCTTCGTGAAGCGCGAGACGCGGCCGGGCGAGCACGAGATCCTGGCCTCGCGGCTGATCGACCGCCCGGTACGGCCGATGTTTCCGGAAGGCTTTACGCACGAGACGCAGATCTTCGCCACCGTGCTATCGGCCGACCAGGAGAACGACGCCGACGTAATCGCGATCATGGGCGCCTCGACGGCGCTTTACATGTCGAAAATCCCCTTCGAAACGCCGGTGGCGGCGGTGCGCATCGGGC
>CBJLQC010000311.1:0-4065 GCA_966424955.1 uncultured bacterium
ACGCAGGTGCTGCACCGCGATGTCATCTTCCGGATAGAAGAACGGCGACGCCGGCAACGCCGCGGTCAGCCGCTGCCGCAGCTCGTCGAGCCCGGTGCCCTCCGTCGCGGAGATCGGCAGCGCGTCGAGATCGAAGGTCGCGCGTGTCCAGGCAGCCAGTTGATCGACGTCGCCTTCGGCCGCGGCGTCGACCTTGTTCACCGCCACAAACAGCGCTGCTGAGCGCTGCAACAGCTCCTGCAACGGCTCGCCCCCCGGCAGCTCCTGCGGACGCGTGGCGTCCAGCAGGAGCAGCACGAGATCCGAATCGTGCATGGCCTCGATGGCCGCGGCCAGCATTGACCGATGCAACACGTAGGATGGCTCGAGCAGGCCGGGAGTATCGACGAAGATGATCTGTACGCCGCCGGCCGTGTAGATACCCAGCACCTTCTCGCGCGTGGTCTGCGCCCGCGGCGTGACGATGCTCAGCTTTTCGCCGATCAATGCGTTCAGCAGCGAGGACTTGCCGACATTCGGTCGCCCGACCAACGCCACGTACCCCGCCCTCGTGCCTACATCTTCCATGCGGTCGCCAATTTACCGTGTTTTCGGGTATGCGCGAGGCCGACTGCCGCGTCGAGCCCGGGCCACGGCCACAGCGGCGTGGCGCCGTGTGATGCACCAATGCCTCAGGCCCTTCGCAGTCGTCGGTTCCGAAGGCGGCGCGCAGCCGTGTAAATACGCGAACGTGATGCTTTCCTCGCCAAACGTGCCCGCGCGGCAACTGCATGCCAATTGCGGCGCCCATTGCACCACGCATTACAAATCGGTCGCCATGTAGCGCTATCAGACGCGCCGCGGGCGCAGTCTCCGCGACACGGTCGGAGCGGACGAGCATGAACGCAAAACGAATTGGGAAATCCGTTCGGCGGGCCACGCTGCTGGTGTTCGTGAATGTGCTCGTGCTCGTGCTCATCCTGATTGTAGTCGAGGGGGCCGCCAGCTGGCTGCTCTTTGTCCGGGAGTTACGATCAGACGACGCGGTGGCCGAGCGGCTACACACCCGGTATGACCAGGAGCTCGGCTGGGTCAGCCTGCCCAACGTCCGGCGCCCAGCCATGTACGGGCCGGGCGCCGACTTTACCACGAATAGCCGCGGATTTCGCGGCCCCGTCGAGGTGACACCAGCGGTACCGCCCGGCAGGATACGCATTATCTGCTCGGGCGACTCGTTCACGCTCGGCTATGGCGTCGGGGACGGCGACACCTGGTGTCATCGGCTCGCCACACGCGATCCACGGCTTGAAACCGTGAACATGGGCCAGGGGGGATACGGCTTCGATCAGGCTTATCTATGGTATCGGCGTGATGCCCGAGATCTCGAGCATCAGATCCACCTGCTGGCCTTCATCACCGATGATTTCCGCCGGATGACGAGCAACAACTTCGCTGGTTATCCGAAGCCGATGCTCGCTATCGAACGCGGAAAGCTGAAGCTGAAAAACGTGCCGGTGCCACGCCGACGCCCCGCCGCGCATTGGTTCGCCGTCAATGCGGGGGCGATTCGTTCCCTTCGCTCGGTAGCTGCCATGGAAAGGGTGGCCATTCGCGCGCGTGGGGGAGCTGCGCCGGCGCAAACGAACGCCGACGTGTTCGACCAAACCAATGCGCTGGTACGCGCGCTGCTGATCGATTTGCAGCGTAGCAACGCCGAGCATGGCAGCCGGCTGGTGCTGGTCTACCTGCCGACGACCTACGAGCTGCACTCGCGGGCACCCTATCGATGGGCAGCGTTCCTGAAACGTCAGGCGAGTGAGCTCGACGTTACCTTTATCGATCTTTTCGAGCCGTTCCGCGCGCTGCCACCTGACACCATAGCTGCCCTGTTCCTGCAACCCGGACAGGTCCAGTTTCGTTCGGCAGCCGGTCATCTCGCCACCGGTGGCAACGACCGTATTGCCGAGCTCCTCTACCAGGAGCTGCGCAAGCACGGCTTGCTGTAGCGTGACCTACGATTCTCTTTCCACGACGTAAAACGCGTACTCGAGTGCTCCGCGCGCCTTCGTCTCCACCAGGTGCTTTTCGTGCAATCTGAAACCGGTCGCCTGCAGGACATTGGTGATGACGTTCGGCTCGTGCACCAAATGCTTTGCTCCGGTCCGAAAGTGGAAGAACCGGTACTTCAACTTGTGGAGGCGTTGCGTCAGTGATAGCTCACTCGTCGGTCGATAACTGCGCAAGCTGAATACGACGCGTTTCCGGGCGATCCGCCTCAGCTCCGCCAGACAGGCATACACACCGTCAGCTTTGATCCAATTCATGAAGCGGGTACAAACGACCACGTCTACCGCCTGATCCGGGAACGGCGTCGATCGGATATCGGATCGGGCCAAAGGTACTGACAGCCCCACCTCGCGCGCTCTCGCCCGCGTTTTTTCCAGCATGTCAACAGATACGTCCACTCCCATCGGGCGCAGGCCGAGGTCCCGGTAAAACTCGAGATACCGACCCGTCCCGACCGGCAGATCGATTATGGTCGATCCCGGCTCGAGTTGCCCCAGTATCTTGCGCATGGCCGCTTGCTCGTTCGGCCACAGCGAAGTAGGCGCTCGAATATCGTCGTAGATGGTAACCCGGTTTCCGTAGTATCGCTGCTTGAGTTCTTCGAAATCCATCGGCGCTCGTTGGTTGGTTACTCGATCGAAAATGAGGGTTCGGATAAGAGAACGGCCAGCGCTCTCGGGCACAAGGACAATCTAGCTCTGTAGGGGCGCAAACTGATCGGCACGAACCGGCCGGTAATCCTGGCTCGTGTCGATAACCCAATGCGCACTTACCTGGATACGATCACAATAGCGGATCCATTCCCGGTAGTGTTCCCGAATAAGTTCAGGGTGAGCGAGGAGCTGCTGGTCCCATTCCTGTTGCGCCCTCCAGCGGGCGGCTCGCCGGCCGGTGAAACCACGTCGTCCGATGGCGCTGCGCAATCGCTCGGCCAGCCTGGCAACCAGCCCGCGCCGGTCGGCGGCCGACCGCCCGCCCGCCGACATCCGCATTTGCTTTCGCTCACGGATGACCTCGTATGGCGCCCACAAGGTCAGGCAGGTAACGCGCATCGCCTCCTGCAACAGCTGCAGCGCAATGTCACCTTCGATCGCCCGCGCGGGATACCGCAAGCCACGACTCAAATCATTGTGCAGACACAGCCGCGGGATGTACGGGTCGGTAAGCGTGGGATAATAGATCGGCTCGATCACGGTCCAGCTCGCAAAGTCGCCGATGCCGAATAGCCGCTCCGCAGCAGCGCCGTTCTCCTTCAGCCAATTGACGAACGTTGTTTTGCCGACGCCGCTGATCCCGGAGATGACGAGCAGATGCTCGATGCATCGCCGCGTAGCTGTAACGCAATAGTAGCCCGCGCCGGATACCGCTCGCGTGGAGACATCGGCAAAGCGCGCGTTCTGATACAGCAACAAGTTCCGGATGCCGGCAGGCGTCAGCGCAAATCTGCTTTCCGGCCAGCGAATCGTCGGACCCGCTCTCCCCACCAGGACAACCGGCAGTCGCTGCAGCACGCGGAGCTGCCACGACCTCACGCCATGCTCCTTGAGAAGCGATGCAAACTGGGGTGCGTCTGGCCCAGCCACACACAGGATCAGCTGTTGCTGCGCGAGCGCCGCAAGTTTTTGCAGCAACGCGGCTGGCGCGGCCGACCGATTGAGAACACTCGAGCACAACACGATGTCCGCTGACAGGTCAGGGAGCCCCGCGTCGGCATCCAGGCAGCGAAACTCGACGTCGAATTCGAGCATGCGAGCTAAAGCGCGCGCCTGCTCCACTCGAACCGGGTTTACGTCGATGCCGACCACGCGCGCCGCGCCCTGCTGCGCTGCCTCGAAACAACGCAGCCCGATGTTCGATCCGACATCGAGCACGGTCTTGCCCGCGACGGACGGCACCGCGAGTTCAGCCAACGTGGGCTGTGGCGCGGCTTGATAGAACGCTTCGACATGGGCCGGCGCCGTGCCCTGCTGCGCGGCTTCCGCGAGCATGCTCCTCAGCAGCGTCTCTGTCACCTGCGTC
>CBJLQC010000312.1:0-4064 GCA_966424955.1 uncultured bacterium
CGGGGGTCGCGCGCGGGCGCGGGGCCGGGCTGGGGCTGCCTTTGTCCCGGCAGCTGGCCCGCCTGATGGGCGGCGACCTGCGCGTGGAAAGCGTCGAAGGGTGCGGCGCGAAGTTCGTGCTCACGTTACCGCTGCGGACGACGCCGCCCAAGCAGCCGTAGGCAATGCCGAGGGCGGTGCTCAGACCGCCGCCAGCTCCGTAGCGTCCGCGAATTCCTTCAGCTTGCGATACAGCGTACGCCGGTCGATGCCGAGGATCTCGGCGGCGTTGCCGCGATGGCCGTGCACGCTCTGCAGCACATCCAGGATGTACTCACGCTCGAGCCGCTCGATGGTCCAGCGCTCATCACGCGCGCGCTCCAGCAGCTCGCGCTCCGAGCGATCCTTCTCGCGCAGCGGCGCCTCGAACGGGATGGACCGCGCGCCCGAGTACATGATGACGGCCCGCTCGATGAAGTTCTCCAGCTCGCGCACATTGCCCGGCCAGTTGTAAGTGGTCAGGCGGCCCATGGTCTCCGCCGAGATGGGCGGCGGCTCGATGCCGTTTTCCTGCGCGAAGCGCATGCGGAAATAGTTGGCGAGGAGCGCGATATCGCCGCCCCGCTCGCGCAGCGGCGGCACCCGGATGGGAAACACGTTCAGCCGGTAATACAGGTCCTCGCGGAAACGTCCGGCGCGCACTTCCTCGGCGAGATCGATGTTCGTGGCGGCGATCAGGCGGAAGTCCACGGCTACCGGAAGCCCGCCACCGATGCGCTGCAGCTTACGATCCTGCAGCACGCGCAGCAGCTTGACCTGCGTGGCCAGCGTGATCGTGGAAATCTCATCCAGAAACAGTGTGCCGCCGCCCGCCTCCTCGAAGAGGCCGCGCTTGTTGGCGATGGCACCCGTGAAGCTGCCTTTCATGTGGCCGAACAGCTCGGACTCGAGCAGCGTCTCGGGCAGCGCCGAGCAGTTGATGGGCACGAATGGCTTGCGCGCGCGGTCGGAGAGATCGTGGATGGCCCGCGCGACCAGCTCCTTGCCCGTGCCGGTTTCTCCCACGACCAGCGCGGTGCTGCGCGTGGGCGCGACGCGCTCGATCAGGTCGAACATGCGCTGCATCGCCTGCGAGCGGCCGATGATCTTCGAGCGCAGGCTGTCCCCCGTGCGACGTCGCAAGCTGGCCACCTCGCGCCGCAGCTCCGTCTCGCGTTGCGCGCGCTGCACGGCCAGCAGCAGCTCCTCACTGCGGAACGGCTTGTTGATGTAATCGAAGGCGCCCAGCTTCATGGCCTCGACGGCCGAATCCACTGAACCGAAAGCCGTCATGCAGATGAACTGCGCGTCCGTCTGGAGCACGGGCGCGGCCGCCAGCACGTTCAGCCCATGCATGCCGGGCAGGTTGAGGTCGAGCAGCACCACGTCGTACAGCTCGCGCTCCAGGGCCTTCAGCCCCAGCTCGCCGGTTTCGACGGTTTCGACGACGTAATTCTGCTCTTCGAGAATATTCCGCAGCAGGTCGCGCAACATCTCCTCGTCCTCGATGACGAGGACGCGCGCCTTGACAGTGTCCTGGCTCTGGGTCATGTGATCCCTCCGCTAGCCAATGTCGCGAGATGCGACAACCCCGGCCATAAGGGAAATGGTGTTCTCTCGTCCTGATTATCCCTACAGCTAATCGGGTCTTAACTGCTATTTGCGCCCCGCCCATTCGGCGACCTTGGAGGTGCGTTTGGGACATTTTGAGTCCCGTCCATGGAGGCGGTGTCGTGCATTCGATTTCACGCAGAGATACGCAGAGGCGGCAGAGACGCGCAGAGTGTTCGTCGCGCGCGACTGCCAGCCCGCGCCCCATAAAGATTCAAATGTTGAATTTGGGCTGCCGGGGATTTCGGATGGACGGGGCGCCTCCGCGTTTCTCTCAGTTGCCTCTGCGTTGCTCCGCGTGAGAAAGGAATTCACGCGACGATGCTGACCTGCGTAGGCACCACCCACCAATTCACGGGCATTGAGGCCCGCGAACGCTTTGCCTTTGCGCCCTCGGAAGCCGAGGCGGCGATGCGTCATATCGTGGCGCGCGGCTGGGCCGACGAAGCGGTGCTGCTTTCGACGTGCAACCGGACCGAGCTGTACGTCGCCAACGCATCGGCCGAGACGACGGAAAAGCTGATCGAGCTGCTCGCGGCACACGCCGGGTACGAGGCGATCGAAGCGCGGCAGTACCTCGACATCAAGCTCGACGATGATTGCGTCGAGCATCTCTATCGGGTGACCGCGGGCATGGACTCGCTGGTCGTGGGCGAAGCGCAGATCCAGGGGCAGGTCAAGGAAGCCCTGGAGCGCGCGGCACACCTTCCGGGCGACTGCAAGGTACTCGGCTCCCAGCTTTCGAAGCTGTTCCAGGGCGCGCTGTCGGTAGGTGGCCGCGTGCGCAGCGAAACCGAGCTCGGCACGGGTGCCGCTTCGGTGCCCGGCGCGGCCGTGGCCCTGGCGCGCAAGGTCCTGGGCAAGCTGGCCGGCAAGCGCGTGCTGGTGATCGGCGCCGGACACATGAGCGCGCTGGTGCTCAAGCATCTGGCCAATGAAGACGTGGCGGCGGTGACGGTTGCCAGCCGCACCCGTGATGGCGCGGAACGTCTGGCCCGTCGCTTCGGCGCGCGGGCCGCGGGCATGACCGAGCTGCAGCTGCTGCTCGCGAGCCACGACCTGGTGATCACCGCGACGTCGTGTCCGACCACGATCCTGTCGGCCGAAACGGTGCGCAGCGCGCGGCAGCACATGCGCGATTCACTGTGCATCATCGACATCGCGCTGCCGCGCGATACCGATGCCGCGACCGGCCAGCTCGCGAACGTTTTTCTTTTCGACATTGACGATCTCGGACAGATCGTGGACGAGAATCTCGCGCGCCGGCGCGCGCAGTGGCCGCTCGCCGAGCGGCTGATCGGCAGCGCCGTCGCCGACTACCACAAATGGCAGGATGCACGCTCAGCCGTGCCCCTGATCACCAAGCTGCGCGCGGAAGCAGAACAGGTACGCCGCGCCGAGCTCGAGCGCGCCCTGAAGCAGCTCGAGCATCTCTCGCTGTCGGACCGGCAGCGGATCGAGCAGTTGACGCAGCAGCTCGTCAACAAAGTGCTGCACGGCCCCACGGTGCGTTTGCGCGAGGCGGCCGCCGGCAACCAGCGGGAAGCGGTGCTGCAGGCCGCGTCCTACCTCTTTGACTAGGAATCGAGGACCTTCGTTATGACGAGGTTGATAGCCGTCGCGAGCATTTGGTCGGCGCTCGGACTGGCCGTATATGGAGTGGTCGCCGCGGCCGTGGGTGCACGACGTCGCGATCAGAAGCTGCTGGGCACCGCGCGCTTCGCGGCCTACGCCAACGCGGCGCTGCTCGCGGTTGCCAACGTGGCCATGATCTTCGCGCTGGTCACACACGACTTCAGCATTTCCTACGTGGCGCAGGTCGGCAGCCGGGCCACGCCGCTGTTCTTCACGGTGATCTCGCTGTGGAGCGCGCTGGAAGGATCGATCCTGTTCTGGGGGCTGATCCTGGCCGCGTATACGGCCTTTGCCGTCTATTCGACGCGGCGCATGGGCGACCTGGCCAATTACGCGATGGCGGTCATGTTCTTCGTGTCCGGGTTCTTCTTCCTGCTGCTGGTCGGGCCGGCCAATCCATTCATGGCCATGCTGCCAGTACCGCTCGACGGGCCCGGTCCCAATCCGCTGCTCCAGAACCATCCGCTGATGGCGATCCACCCGCCGTTCCTGTATCTCGGCTACGTCGGCATGACCGTGCCGTTCGCCTTCGGCATTGGCGCGCTGCTGTCGGGGCGGCTCGATGATTCGTGGATCCGCACCACGCGCCGCTATACGGTCGCGGCGTGGATGTTCCTGACCATCGCGATCGTCTCCGGGATGTGGTGGTCCTACGAAGTGCTCGGCTGGGGCGGCTACTGGGCGTGGGATCCGGTCGAGAACGCGTCGTTCATGCCCTGGCTGACCGCGACCGCCTTCCTGCACAGCGTCATGGTGCAGGAGCGGCGCGGCATGCTGCGCGTGTGGAACCTGAGCCTGAT
>CBJLQC010000313.1:0-4061 GCA_966424955.1 uncultured bacterium
TCGGCGGCCGCCATGATCCGGTCCACCACCGGTGCCTCCAGCCCGAGCGCGGCCCGATACACGCGATCTTCGCGCGCCATCTGCGCGCTGCCGCGCAGCGCGCGCGAGTGACGGTGCAGCTCCTTCGGGTCACCGCTGCCGGTGTCCAGCTGTTGCACGGACGCCGTCAGGCGCGTCAGGTAGTCGGCCGCTTCGGTGATGAAGAAGTCACGCAGTGTGGCCATGTTGCCTCCGCGCTTGCATGATGATGTTTTTCATTTCGCGCACAGCCGGCTCCATTCCGGTGAGCAGCGCACGGCTCACGATACTGTGTCCGATGTTCAGCTCTTCGATTTCCTGGATGGCGGCAATGTGCGCGACGTTTTCGTACGTCAGGCCATGGCCGGCGTGCACCGCGAGCGCGAGCGAACGGCCCAGCGCGGCGCCCGCGCGCACGCGCTCGAGCTGCGCGGCGACCTGGTGCGCGCCCTCGCGCCCGTGGCGCAGCTTCCAGGCTTCGGCATACTCGCCGGTGTGCAATTCGACGGCTTCCACGCCCAGCTCGGCGGCCGCTTTGATCGCCTGCGGCTCCGGATCGATGAACAGCGAGACGCGCACGCCGGCGTCGTGCAGCTGGTTGACTGCTCGCGCGATGCCGGCACGGTGCCCGGCGTCGCTCATGTGGAGGCCGCCCTCGGTGGTGATCTCCTCGCGTTTTTCCGGGACGAACGTGGCCGTCATCGGCCTCAGCTCGGTGGCGATCTGCACCACATCGCTGGCGATGGCCAGCTCGAGGTTCACGCCGGTGCGCACGGTCTGCATCAGCAAGCGGACGTCGCGATCCTGGATGTGGCGGCGGTCTTCGCGCAGGTGCACCGTGATGCCATCAGCACCAGCCAGCTCGGCGAGGACGGCCGCGCGCACGGGATCGGGCTCATCGGTCCGACGAGCCTGACGCACGGTCGCCACGTGATCAACATTGATGTGCAGTCTCATTATGCAGAAGAGCGCTCCAGCAGCGCCTCGAGCTCGTTCGCCTTGTCCGCATCCAGGCCGGCCGCGCGCGCCACGCGCAGCAGCTCCAAACCAAGCCCGCAATATAACTTGCGATCCGGAGCCGACAACCTCGTGAGATGCAGTCGCACGGTGTCCGCATCGCCGCGCGCGAGCGGACCGGTGAGGGCATGCGCGACACCCAGATGATCGAGATTGTCGAGCGTCCCCTTCATGAGCGGGATGAGCGCCTCGATGGCATCCGATTCGGAGACGCCTGTCTGCATCATCAGGCGCACCGCAAACGCGAGCAGCGCGATCAGGTAGTTCGACGCGACGACCGCGGATGCGTGATAGAGCGGCCGCGCCTGGGGCGGGATGATGAGCGGGATGCCCTCCAGCTCATTGACGAGCCGACGTCCGGCGTTGATCGCGACCGGCTCGCCGGCCAGGGCGTACGCGGCGCCGATCAGGCGATCGCCGGAGTGCCACGGGTCGGCAATGGCCTGCAGCGGATGCAGCGAGCCGACCGGGTAACCCACGGCATGCAAAGGCGCGAGTGCTTCCGTCGACAGCGCGCCGGCGAGGTGCAGCGCGACGCAGCCGGGCGGTCCGGCGCCCGCGCGCGAGAGGTCGTAAGCCACCTCGGCCAGCGCGGAATCGGGAACGGCGAGCAGCAGGATGGTAGTGCCGGAAGGAATCGGCTGTGGCCCGATGCGATATTCAGCGGCGTTCTCGCCCTCGAACAGCGGGTGGGGCGGCGGCCCCAATGCGCGGCCGAAAAAGACCAGGCGCTCGACCGCCTGCACCTGCCGGAGCGCGGCGCCGAGCGCCAGGCCCATGCGGCCGGCCCCGACGATGACGATGTTTTCGCTCAGGGGGCAGGCTCCCAAATCAACTTTTGGCTGATCCAGACATTCGACGGCGCGTGCAAGGACTCGATGCTCGACCTCAAAACCACGCTGATTCCATGGCAGCGGGTATTTGGCTCATTCATGCATTAGCAAAACCGGCCAAAAGTAAATTGTTTAGCCTGCCCCCGGGCTAATCCACAAAAACATTCACGCCTTCACGCCGCTGCAGCCGGCCCAGCACCGCGACCGGGACGCGGACCACCAGATCGATCGTGCCATCCACATCCTCACGCCGCACAACTTCGCCCTCGCGGTACAATGATGCCAGCGCTTCACCGTCCGCCGCGGGAATCACGACGTGTACTTCGGGGCGCTGCGCGCGCAGCTCCTCGTGCAACAGCGAGCGCAGCTCGAGCAAGCCGTTCGGCTCGATCGCGGAAATGAACACGGAACGCTGCGGATGGTAGATCGCCTGCGCGCGCTGCCGGAAAGCTTCCTCTTCGGTGTGCGTCAGCTGGTCGATCTTGTTGAAGACCAGGATCGCGCGCTGCGGATCGACGTCGAGATCGCGCAGCACGTCGTCGACCACTTCCTTGTGCTCTTCCATGCCCTCATGCGCGACATCGATGACGTGCAGCAGCACGTCCGCATTCAGCGCTTCCTCGAGGGTCGCCCGGAAGGATGCGACCAGGTGGTGGGGCAGCTTGCGGATGAAGCCGACCGTGTCGGTCAACAGCACCCGCGCCCCGGGCGCCAGCTCCACGGCGCGCGTGGCCGGGTCGAGCGTCGCAAACAGGCGATCCTCGACGAATACATCGGCGCCGGACAGCGCGCGCAGGATGGACGACTTGCCGGCATTGGTGTAGCCGATGAGCGCCGCGCGAAACTCGCCGGTGCGCCCCTTGCGCTGGGTGGCGCGCCGCTGCGCCACGGTTTCCAGCTTGTCACGCAAGTCGCGGATACGCGTGCTGATCAGCCGGCGGTCGGTTTCCAGCTGCGTTTCGCCAGGTCCGCGCAGACCAATACCACCGCGGATACGCGAAAGGTGTGTCCACATGCGCTTCAGGCGCGGCAGCAGGTACTGGAGCTGCGCCAGCTCCACCTGCATCTGCGCTTCAGCGGAGCGCGCGCGGGTGGCAAAGATGTCGAGGATCAGCTCGGCGCGGTCCATTACCCGCGCGCCGACGTAGTCCTCGAGGTTCTTGCCCTGCGCGGGTGACAGCTCTTCGTCGAAAATGACGAGACTGGCGCCCGCCCCCTGCACCGCCTGCCGCAGCTCTTCGGCTTTGCCCTCGCCGACGTAGAATTTCGGGTTTGGTTTTTCCAGGCGCTGGCGCACCCGCTCGACTACGGTGGCGCCCGCAGTGTCGGCAAGCTCGGCCAGCTCGTTGAGATGCTCTTCGGCAATGCCGGCGACCACATCCTTGGTGGGCGCCCCGACCAGAACTGCGCGCTCCTCGGGGAGCTGTACGTCCTTAGGTATTACGATGGTCGCTAACTCCTACCGTGCCTGGGTCAGCGAGACGCTGCCGGTTCGGCTGAAGGGAATCGTGCGCCGGATCGGGTCGGTCACGTATGCGTTGCCGACCAGGCGGTAGTTCAACATGCCGCGTTCCAGGATGGTGCGCGCAGCGCCGGACAGATCGCCGTAGTCGAACTGGATCGGGATCTCCACGCGCGTGGTCCGATCCTCCTCTATGACGATGCGCTGCGTGTGGGTGCGCTGCAAGAGAGGCTGCCACTGCTCCGCGCCGCTGGACGCGGTATTCGCCAGCAGCTGGTAGGCAATGGAATCCGTGGCAATGTCGAAACCATTCTGGTTTTTGACATCGAGGTCGGCAATCAGCGTGGCGCCGCGCAGGCCTACGCCACCGACACGCACCCCGATCAGCTCGATTTCCGGCCGGCGCACCGCACTGGCGCAAGCCGCTGCCAACAGCACGACCAGCATGGCCGAGCCGACTCCGATACTACTCATTCGCTTCATCATGCTCACTTGTCTCCCGTACCGTTGCCCGCGGCTTGTTCCAATACCGTTTGTAGCTCCCCTGCGTTCCCTACCCCTCCGCAGGCGCGCCGGTTATTCCGCGCTGTCGTCCGGCTGCTCCTTCAGGCTGGCCCACCACTCCAGCCGCTTCGCGATCTCGCGCTCGAATCCGAATCGTCCGGGCTTGTAGAACTCCTCATGCTCCAGCCCGGCCGGCATGGTTTGCTGCGGGATGTAGGCATCGGGCG
>CBJLQC010000314.1:0-4056 GCA_966424955.1 uncultured bacterium
CGCATCGAGGACGACCGCTCGCACCGCGTGATGGTCGGGCAGCATGGTGATGGTAGCCTGCGCCTTCGGGCTCTCGATGACGAACACGACTCGCCGGTTCAACTCGGCGCCCGTGTCGTCCTTCGCGGCATCCGGCACGACCAGCCAGTCCTCGCCATAACCCACCGTGCGAATCTGCGCCGAAATATTGCGCGTCATCAGATAGGAGCGTACGGACTCCGCGCGCTGCGTGGACAACCGCTTGTTGTACGCGCGCGTGCCGGCGGGATCCGCGAAGCCTTCCACCGTCACGACCGCTCCCGTGTAATGCTTGGTAACAATGTCTGCAAAGCGATCGAGCGCGGCCTGGTCGCCCGTCTGTACCGACGCATCGTCGTACGCGAAGTGCACGGGCAGCGCGAAGGCGAGACCCTCCTCGACGGCCGTGATCTTGGCGCCGAACTCGGTCCGCATCGTTTGCAGCTCATTGCGCAACTGCGTGAGGTCGGCAGAGAGTCGCTCATCCGCAGCCACGCGCTCGGCACGCTCGGCATCCAGGGCCGCGCGTTGCTCGTTCACGGCCCGGTTGAGCGCGCCCTTCGTTGCGCAGCTACTCGCGACCAGAGCGGTCAGGAGCACCACTGCGCCTTTCGTAACAATCATGAACCACCTCCAAAATGGGAGTTTGGAGTGGGGAGTTCATTTGCGGGACGCCAGATCCATGCCCGATGTGCCTTTCGTACACGATAGCTGGGCGAACGCCCCTTGCGGCCGCGCCCGGCCGCATCGATCCTGCCTCGCGTATGGATGACCCCCTTGGTTCCGACGCATTGCGCGTCCTCGGCTCGCTGATCGAAAAAGCGAGTACCACGCCGGATAATTATCCCCTTACCCTGAACGCGCTGGTCGCCGCCTGCAACCAGACGAGCAATCGCGAGCCGGTCATGAGCCTGGACGAGCCGGCGGTGATCCAGGCGCTGGACGAGCTGAAGCGCCGATCGTTCGTACACGAAGTATATCGCAACGACTCGCGCGCCAAACGCTATCGCCACGTGCTGGTGGAGAAGCTGAGCCTGCACCCCGCCGAAATCGCCGTGCTGTGTGTGCTCATGCTGCGTGGCCCGCAGACGACCGGTGAGCTGCGGACACGCAGCGCCCGGATGTTCGAGTTTCGCGATCTCCAACACGTCGAAGTCACGCTGGACGCGTTGATGACCATGGCTACGCCGCTCGTCGTGCAGCTCCCGCGGCAGCCGGGCCAGAAAGAAGTGCGCTACGCGCAGCTGCTGGGAGAAGCGCCCACGCCCGCGGCGGCGCAGCCCGCGCGTGTGGCCGCGGAAGCGCGCCCCGATCGGATAGCTGCGCTGGAGCAGGCCGTGGATACGTTACGCACGGAGCTGGCCGATTTGAGAGCGGCGTTCGAGCAGTTCCGCCGGCAGTTCTAGCGAGCACGGCATCTGCACAGCTATGCCGTCATGAGGATGCTCGTGCCGGCGCTCCTGGCGGCGACGATGTGCGCTGCCTGCCAGCAGAACTCGCTGCGCCCGGACCCGCTCGCAGAACAGTGCGACGCGGCTTTGACTGCCGTGCTGGCGTCCGTCCGTCCGTCCGTTGCCTTCAGCGGCGACACCGCCCGCGCACTGCAGGCCTGGCGAGCGTCGGCCGGTGCGCCGGTCGTCGATCGAACGGCCCGTGCCTGCCGGGAAACGCCGCTCGATTCGATCCTGGTCATTAGCTGGAACACGCATCTCGGTCATGCCGATCTGCGCGCGTTCGTGGCCGATCTGCGCGCGGGCCGCGTAGTGCGCGGCCGACCAATCAACCATTTCGTGATCCTGCTCCAGGAAGCCTACCGGGAAGGACCCGCCGTGCCGGCAGCAGCGAGCGGGAACGGCTGCACGCGGCGCATGGGCGGTGTAGGTCCGGACATCGAGGACACCGCGGATTCACTCGGGTTGGCGTTGTTCTATGTACCGGCCATGCGTAACGGCTGCGGCAGCAGTCCGCGGCAGGATCGCGGCAACGCGATTCTCGCGACACTGCCGTTGACCAACCTGCGGGCCGTCGAGCTGCCGCTCGCGCGCCAGCGGCGCGTGGCCGCCATGGCCGAGCTGGCCGGCCAGACCACCGACGGACGTGAATGGCGGCTCGTCGTCGCGAGCGTGCATCTCGAGAATCGTGCGCGCGGCGGTCCGCGCTCGTGGATCCACGCCCGCGCGCGCCAGGCGCAGGCGCTCGTCGCCGAGCTCCCCGATTCCGCGCTGCTCGCCGTGGGTGGCGATCTCAATACGCTGAGCGGGCCGCGCGAGCCGGCCGTGCGCATCATCAGCGGCAAGTTCGCGAACAGCCCGGAGCACCAGGACCAGGATACTTTCGTCAGCTACGTGGTCATGCGCTCGCAGCTCGACTACCTGTTCTTCCGCTGCTACGGACAGCATCGCGCCACCTACTGGCGCGCCGGCCAGCGCTATGGCTCCGATCATTACCCGATCATGGGATTCGTGCGCGTGAGTTGATTCTCTATTGCGTTCGTTATCGAATATCGGCTCGTGCCGATCGCATGGCGTGCTGACGTTGATCGTAACGATTATCTATTACACGTACCTGTTGCTGGCGCTGATCGCGCTGATCGGCATACCGGCGGTGCGGCTGTTCGCGAGCAATAGCGACGTTTCCCTCGGCCTGGTCGAGGTTCCCGTGGCCACCGCTCCGGAGGGCGCACCACTGCGGCTACCTTGGGGCGATGGGCTGCTGAAAATCGAGGCACGGGCAGCAGTCGAACTTCCGCTGTCGGGCATGCCGTGGCTCACGCTCGGGATCGTCTGGATCGGCGTGGCGCTCTATCTTCTCGCCATCCTGGCCGTGCTCCACCAGCAGGTCGCGGGCGGCGCCATCGAGGTCCCCGGTGGTGTGCAGGTGGATCCGGCGCTGCTGATCGCCGGCGTCGTGCTCGTCGCGCTGTCGGAAGTCTTCCGGCGGGGCACGCAGCTCGAGGCCGAGCAGGCGCTGGTGGTGTAGCGATGGCGATTTATGTGACGCTCGACCGCGTGCTCGCGGCATTGTGCGCGGAGCTGGAATGCCAGCCGGGCGATCTGCTGACGTACGACTATCGATGAAAGCACTGAGGTTATGAGGATGAAAACAGATCGAGTCACCCCGCTGATCGCGGTTCTTCTGCTCGCTTGCGCGACGCGTCACCAGGTAACGCCGGTGCCGCGTCCGGCCATCATTCCCCACGAGCAATGGGAGAGCCAGCCACGCCTCGGCCACGCGGCCGATGCGACACGGCGCAACATCGGGGCGGGCGGTTCGCTCGGGTTTCGCGATTTCAGGATCGATGTCGTGAGCACGGCGGTGGATTCGACCGGGAGCGCTCCCGTCGATGTAGTCCGGCTGCGCCTCGCGCTGGGCGACGCCACCGAAGAACGTGTCGTGCGCGAAAACGCGGCGTTCAACTGGCGCGGCTATCACGTGGCCGTCGTCGCGATCTACGGACCGAAGGAGCTGGGTGCCGGGCTGGTTGCCCTCGAGGTCGGAACGCTGGCCTCGCTGCCGCCGGCCATCGCCAGTGCTACGACGGCGGGGGGCGCGGACATGCGTTTGCGCATTCCCCACCAGATCACGCATGTCACGCTGCATCATACCGGTGATTCGCGTCCGCTGCTGCCCGGCGACGATCCTGTGCAGCGGCTACGCGGCCTGCAGGCGTGGGGCGCCAGCGATCGCAACTGGTGGGATGTGCCGTATCACTTCCTCATGGATCTGGATGGGCGCATCTTCGAGGGGCGCGATTATCACTTCATGGGTGAGACGAACACGGCGTACGATCCGCACGGTCATTTCCTGATCAGCATCATCGGCAACTACGGTCGGCAGGAGCCGACGCCGGCGCAGCTCGAAGCGATCGCGGATCTGATGGCGTGGGCGCTGCAAGAGTTCGATCTGCCGGTTGAGCGGATTGGCGGGCATTACAATTATGCCGAGACCGGTTGCCCGGGGCAGCATCTGCGGAAGTATCTCGAGGATGGCACCTTCAAACGCATGGTACAGGCGCGCCTGAAGTCGACATGAGCTCTG
>CBJLQC010000315.1:0-4037 GCA_966424955.1 uncultured bacterium
ATGATGCTGCTGCTCGGCATCCCGGCGGCGCTGGCCGCCGATACGCTCACCGTACAGAACCGCGGTATCCGGTTCGGATTCAATGCACGCACAGGCGCGTTGTCGGAGATGACGCACCTGGCCACCGGACGCAATCTGCTGGCGGGCGAGAGCCTGTTGTGGCAGCTGCAGCTGCACGACCAGCCGGCCACGCTGGTCACGCCGGCACAGGCCGCCCGGTTTTCGCATCGCGTGCTCAACGGTCCGCAGCGTGGCATCGAGCTCACCTGGTCCGGCTTCGGGCTGGCCGCGGCACCGGCGCTGCGGGTGGTCGCGACCGTGACGCTGCAAGGCGACAGCGCCATCGCCGACTGGCGCATTGCGCTGGAAGAGCTGGGGCAGCTGCGCGTGGAGCAGGTGCGCTTCCCGCGCATCGAGAACATCGCGCGCATGCCGAACGAAGAGCTGGTCATGCCGCGCTGGATGGGCACCCTGGCGCGCGCGCCGCAAAGTGTGCTGCGCGCTCCGGACGGGCAGCCGCGCCGCCTGCAGTTCGATTATCCGGGCGCGCTGTCACTCCAGATGGTGGCGCTCTACGAACGCGGCGGGACCGGATTTTACGCCGCATCGGATGACACGCTCGCCTACCGCAAGAGCTTTGCAGTGTGGGCCGACACCGACAGCACGCGCAGCTATGAGCTGATTCACCCGCTGGAGGATCCGCAGAAAACGAAAACACACTGGTCGCCCGCCTATGCAGCCGTGCTGGGCACCTTCACGGGTGATTGGCTGAGCGCGGCCGAACGCTATCGCCACTGGGGCAGCCGGCAGGCGTGGGCGCGTGAGAGCCGCCTCGTGAAAGGCCAGGTGCCCAGGTGGCTGCTCGAGACCGGCATGTGGGTGTGGAACCGGGGCCGGTCGGCGGGGGTCCTGCCGCACGCGCGCGCGCTGCAGGACAGTCTCGGGCTGCCGGTCAGTGTCTTCTGGCACTGGTGGCACCACGGTCCCTACGACACCAGCTTCCCTGATTACCTGCCACCGCGGGAAGGCGAAGCGCCGTTCATGCGCGCGGTGGCGGATGCCAATCGCGCAGGACTGCACGCCATGGTTTACATGAACCAGCGGCTGTGGTGCGTCGGTCAGCCCAGCTGGGGCCCGCAGGCCGCCGCGGCCGCGGTCAAGGAACGCGACGGCAAGATTCGCGAAGAGGTCTACAACATCTTCGATCCCAAGCCGTGCGCGACCATGGACGTCACCACCGACTACTGGCGCAACAAGTACGCGGCGATCGCCGACACGGTCATCGACAAGTATGGCCTGCCCGGCATCTACATGGATCAGGCCGTCCTGTCACTGGTATGCTGGGATCCGTCGCATGGCCATCCGCTGGGCGGCGGCAACTACTGGATGCACGGCTTTCAGAAGCTGGCGTCGCAGATCCGCGCGAACACAACCAAGCAGGTCATGCTCGCGGGTGAAGGCGCGGGCGAGGCGTGGCTCCCCGCCTTGGACCTGATGCTGACGCTACAGATCAGCCAGGAGCGTTACACCGCGCCGAACAGCGGCTGGGAGCCGATTCCGCTGTTCCAGTCGGTATACCACGCTTTCGGCGTCACATATGGCAGCTACTCGTCGCTGGTATTGCCGCCCTATGATGAGTTGTGGCCGACGGAAACCGCGCCGGTGGACTCCATGGCGCTGTTCGACGTGAAGTTCCGCCGGCAATTTTTTCTGGAGCAGGCGCGCGCTTTCGTGTGGGGGCTGCAGCCTACCATCGCGAACTTCCGGATTCCGCAGCTCCGCGCACGTCCGACGGAAACCGCATACATGATGCGGCTGGCGCGGCTGCGGCCACAGAAACCCGAGTACCTGCTATATGGCACGTTCCTGCGCCCGCCGGTGCTGGATGTGCCGCAGGTCACGCTCGACCTTTCGCGCGTTTCCATCTATGCCGCGCGGCGCGGCGGGCCGACGGTTTCGCAGGCGGATTATCCCGCAGCCGTGGCCGGCGCCTGGCGTTCGCCCAAGGGCGACGTCGCCATTGCACTGGCCAGTATTGTCGACGAACCGGTCACGGTGCGTTTTCCGCTGAACCCACACGCTTACGCGTTGGCCGCTTCCGGCACGATCCGCCGAACCGATGAGCAAGGCACCCGGGATGCCGGCACCTGGTCGGCGGCCAATGACACCGTAACTGTGGCGCTCCCGGCCGGCGGCGCTGCCATTCTGGAATTCGTGAACACGAGCGGCTGGTCGCTGGAAACCACTTCGCGCGTGCGTGGTGTGAGCGCGCCCGCAATCTCTCCCGATGGCAGGCGTGCGGCTGTGGTGGTCACCGACGCCCACGTCAGTGGTGACAGCAGCACGTGGCGCAATACCGTACACGTGTATGCTCTCAGCAGCGCTCCGGGCGCACCGCTCTTCACGGTGCCGAACGCCATGGCACCGACATGGTCGCCGGATGGGCAGTGGCTGGCGTATGCCGCCAGCAGCAATGGCGTGCGCACGGTATGGCGCGTAGCCGCGCAGGGTGGCCGCGCGGAAGCGCTCACCCCGGCTGCGCAAAGCGTCGGCGAATTTCGGTTTTCCCCCAATGGTGAGCAGCTCGCGTTCGTAGCCACGGACCCCGATACACTGAGCCGCCACGTCGCGCGCGACGTCGGCTTGCATCACCGTTTCGCGCGACTTTATGTGATGACGCTCGGCGATCACCGTACTGCCCGGCTGCTGACACCCGCCGATTACCAGGTCGGCGGTCATGTCGGTGCCGGACTGGATGGACCCGGCATCACCTGGGCGCCGGACGGATCGGCAATAGCTTTCACGCATTCACCAACACCGCTCGGCGATGACTGGGTGCACGCCGACGTTTCGATCGTCGACGTGAAGAGTGGCGCGGTGCGGCCGCTGCTGACGTCGAAAGCCGCGGAAGGAGGCGTAAGCTGGTCGCCCGATGGCCGGTGGATCGCCACCGCGATCAGTGATGAGCCGGCCACCTACGCATTGACCACGCGCATACATCTCGTGGCACCGGCGACCGGCGAAACGCGCCCGCTGGCGGAGAGCTTCGACCGCCGGCCGTCACTGCTCGGCTGGAGCGCCGACGGTCGGCGCGTCATCATCTTCGAAGCGCGCGGCACCGGCAACCGCCTGTCGGCGCTGCCCGTGGACGGCTCAGCGCGCATCGACCTCTCGCCGGACACGCTGCTGCTGGGCGCGCCCAGCCTGGCCGCGCGCGGTACCATGGTCGGCTTTACCTCCGAATCGGCCGCGCGGCCGCCGGAGGCATTCGTGGCGCGCCTCGACCGCTTCAGCGCGCGGCGCATTACCGCGCTCCAGCCGGCGGATCTGCCGGCCGCACCCAGGACAGAAGTCGTGCGCTGGCCGTCGACCGACGGCATGACCATCGAAGGCCTGCTCACCTACCCCGCGGGTTGGCGCGCCGGCACGCGTGTACCGCTGCTGGTCATCCTGCACGGCGGACCGCCATCCGCGTTCGCGAACAATTACGTCGGGCGGGCCGCCACCTATCCGATCGCGGTGTTCGCGCAGCGTGGATTCGCCGTGCTGCGTCCCAACGTGCGCGGCAGCGCGGGCTACGGCCGGGATTTTCGGTACGCCAACACGCGCGACTGGGGTGCCGGCGATACGCGGGATGTCCTCGCGGGGGTCGACGCGCTGGTAACGCGCGGGCTGGTCGATTCGGCACGCGTCGGCGTGATGGGGTGGAGCTACGGCGGCTATCTCACGGCCATCACGATTGCGCGCAGCCAACGCTTTCGCGCCGCATCGGTGGGTGCGGGCATTACCGACCTGATCTCGTTCAGCGGCACCGCGGACATCCCCGGCTTCGTGCCCAGCTATTACGGCGCTGATTTCTGGGACAATACCGATGGGTACCGCGCGGGTTCGGCCATCGCGAACATCACACACGTCAAGATGGCGCTACGCAAGAGCGGTGTACAGGTTGAAGATGAGCTGAATGATGTAGAGGCACCGGCCGCTCTGGTGTCGGGCGGTGTACAGGTTGAGGATGAGCTGAATGATGTAGAGGCACC
>CBJLQC010000316.1:0-4033 GCA_966424955.1 uncultured bacterium
CTGAACCGCGTGCTCGGCACTCATCTGAGCGTGCGCTAGCATGCGAAAATTCCCGTACCCGGCGCTGGTGTGCTTCCTCCTGCTCGGTGCATGCGCGCACGTCCCGTCCGCCGCAGAATCGTACCCGCACGAACGCATCATTCGCGTGCCGGAGTCACTGGAAACCGACTCGGCCGAGCTGCAGCGCGTCCCGGAGAAAGCAGCGATTCCGATGGCGCCGGCGGCGCCCGCCGGGATCGATCTCACGAGCTTCGAGCTGCCCGTGCAGTACAATGAGCAGGTGCAGGATTACGTCGGTCTGTATGCCGAGCGGCGCCGTGGTGTGTTCACCGCCTGGCTGCGCCGCATGGGACGCTATCGCGAGCACATTCAGGGTCAGCTGGCGGCAGCCGGCCTGCCCCGCGAGCTGGTTTATCTTCCACTCATTGAGAGTGGCTATGAAACCAACGCCGCGTCACACGCCAGCGCAGTAGGGTTATGGCAGTTCATGAAAGGTACGGCGCGCGCCGAAGGACTCGATGTCTCGGAATACGTCGATGAACGACGCGATCCGATTCGTTCGACCCAGGCCGCAGTGCGCCACTTGCAGGGACTCTACGATTACTTCGGCAGCTGGTACCTCGCCGCGGCCGCCTATAACTCCGGATCCACGCGCATCGCCCGGCTGCTCAAGGAGCGCGGCTATCCGACGGGGCAGGATATGGCGTTCTGGGCGCTGCAGGACGCGCTGCCGAAAGAAACCCGCGATTACGTACCCATGCTCCTGGCCGCGACGATCGTCGGCGAGCATGCCGAGCGTTACGGCATACACGTACAGCCGGACGCACCGCTGCGTTTCGATGTGGTGACCGTGCCGGGCGCGACCGAGCTGCGCGCGGTGGCGCGCGCCGCCGGCGCCACCTCCGAGGAGATCAGCGCGCTCAATCCCCATTTCATCAAAGGCATGACGCCGCCGCAGCAGAAGTCGGAGGTGCGCGTCCCGCTCGGCGCTGGCGCAGGATTTCCGGACGCATTCGCCAAAATTCCGGCCGCGGAGCGGACACGTGCGCTCACCACGACTCACGTGGTCAAATCCGGGGAAACGCTGTCGGGCATCGCTCGCAAATACGGCACGACGGTTTCCGCCATCACGAAAGTCAACCGGATCCCCCGCCCGAACGCGATCGCGGCGGGCCGCAAGCTGCAGATTCCGTCCGGAACCTGAGCGCCTCGCGCAACCCGTTGTCGCACAACGGGTTGCAGGGGTACACGACCGCTCCAGTCTGCGTTATATTATTCCAGCATCATCCATAACCCTAAGCCATTGAAAATACGGGCCTTACGAGCGATTTCGTACACTGAAAAGATGTACGGAACTATCGCCGCGCAGGCCCGTATGTCTAACGGCATTTACGCAAAGCAGGAGACGAGATGAGGAACGCACAGTATTCAAAGACGCTGCTCACGGCCGCCCTGGTGATGAGCGTGTCCTTGATGACCGCGTGGGCGGTAGGACGGGACGGCGGTCAACTGGAGCCGGCACCGATGGATGAGCTGATGACGGCGGCGACGACGTCGAAAGCGATGAGCGCGGTGACCTGGGATCTGCCCGTGACACGCAACGATCGGGTAGACACGTGGATCGAATTCCTGACGGGGCGCAATCGCGAGAAGACGGCGCTCTGGATGGAGCGGTCGGGCAAATACACGCCCATGATCCGTGAGCGGCTGCGTGCGCGCGGCATGCCCGAGGATCTGATCTACCTCGCGTTTATCGAGAGCGGTTACTCCACGAAGGCGCGCTCACACGCGGCCGCTGTAGGCCTGTGGCAGTTCATTGCGGAGACTGGTCAGCGCTACGGGCTCGAGGTGAGCGCGTACGTGGACGAACGGCGTGACCCGGTCAAATCCACGGAAGCGGCGCTCGATTATCTGCAGGAGCTCTACGATCGCTTCGGCAGCTGGTACCTGGCGGCGGCCGCATACAACACCGGTGAAAACCGCGTAGCGCGTATCATGCGCGAGCAGACCGGGAAGGAGCGGGGCACGGATGCCGATTTCTGGAAGATCGCGCACCGCTTGCCGAGCGAAACGCGGAACTACGTGCCGCTCATGCTGGCGGCCGGACACATTGGCAAGGAGCCGGCCAAGTACGGTTTCGACGACGTGGAGTTCGCGGAGCCGTTGGCTTACGCCAGCGTACACGTTCCCGGCAGCGTTTCACTGGCCACGATCGCCAAGGCGGCGGGTGTCGACAAGGACGTGGTCGAAGAGCTGAATCCGCAACTAACGCGGGGCGTCACTCCGCCGCAGCGCAACTGGGTGGTTCGAGTGCCGGAAGGTAGCGAGCTGCAGTTCGCGGAGGCGTTCGAGAGCGTTTTGCAGGCGGACAAGCTCGCGGCGGCGAAGGAGGTCAAGGTCGCGCAGAAAACCGCGAGCGCGAAACGTTTTCACAAGGTTCGCTCCGGCGACAATCTGTGGGACATCGCCGATCGCTACAACACGAGCGTGAAGCGACTGAAGAGCCTGAACGGGTTGCGGGGCAGCAAGATTCGGCCGGGACAGCGGCTGCGCATCGCATGACGCTGACATAACTGGCGCGGTCCCTGCATTTGACGCGCGAAGCACCGCGCAAAGGAGCTTCGCATGTTCTGGATCAAGGTGAAGAGCCCACGCTACGAACAATCGCGCCGCTTCGATGGCATGGTCGGTGAAGTGGTGGGGCACTGGGGACCCGAAAACAGCTCCAACGCCAAAGCCGGTTACATGGTGGAATTTCCGAACGGCGAGATCGTCGGCCTGACCGACGAAGAGATCGAAATCGTGGAGACGCCTTCCGGCGGAAGGTAAAAAAAAGCCCGAGCGATTGGCTCGGGCTTTTTTTAGTGCGGCGCCTGGCCGGCGCCTTTCAGCACGGCGTCGGCGTAGCCGTTAGCGGGGTTACCGCCCTTTTGCAGGATGTTATCCACCACGGTCGGTCCGCGGTTATACGCGTGCAGCGCGAGATCGACGTCGCCGTGATAGCGCACCAGCAGCTCACGCAGGAAGCGGAAGCCGAGCCGCAGGTTGGTTTGCGGATCGAACAGGTCGGCGCGCTCCAGGCCGGGTTGCAGCATGCGGCCGGTGGCGGGCATGACCTGCGTCAATCCCAGCGCTCCGACCGGACTCACCGCCCGGTGGAAAAACTCACTCTCGACATTGACCAGGCTGTAAGCGATGCCAGGGTCGATGCCTTCGGAAACGGCAATGTCGTAGATGGACGCGGCGAGATCGGCAGGAATGCGGTAGCGACGGGAATTCTCCATGACCGCGTTCACCCGCGACAACTCCAGCTTGGCGAGCTCCAGCTCACCTTCGCGCGCCGTCAGCAACGCGCGCGAGCTGCCCAGCTGTTGCGTCAGCCGCACGTTGGCCGCTACGGAATCCGGGCCCGAAGCGATGGCAAAGCCGAGCGTGAACGCGAAGCCGATAATGGCGAGCGTCGTCGCCGACCGGCGAGCCGCGGCGCCAACCGAGCCCAGCTTCTTCTTCCACGCGGGACTGTGCTCCCGTTCCCATTGCTGGACGAGCGGAGATATCACATTGCCCGAGCCGGACGACGGCGCGCCGCCCTTCTCGTACTGCCAATGCGAAAATCCCGTTCGCCGACGGTCGAATTGTGGTGCAGCACTCATGACTCGAAATCTCCGCTTCGTCCACCCGACTTGCGGGTCAGATGGATGTCATCGATACGCATCCCGCGATCGATCGCTTTCAACATGTCATAGACGGTGAGCAGCGCCACGGTAACCGCGGTCAATGCTTCCATCTCGACGCCCGTGCGTGCTACTACCTTGGCCACAGCGTGGGCGCGTACACCGGGGAGTCCTCGGTCGATCTCCAGCTGCACGTCGACCTTGGTCAGCGGGAGCTGGTGACAGAGCGGAATCAACTCCGCCGTGCGTTTGGCAGCCTGAATGCCTGCCAGTTGCGCCACCACCAGCGGGTCGCCTTTCGGACCTCCACCTTGCTCGACCAGGTCCAGCGTGGCCGGATCGGCGAGCAGCGTGCCGGT
>CBJLQC010000317.1:0-4032 GCA_966424955.1 uncultured bacterium
CCAGTTGCCCCAGGCTGTGCGCTGCAGTATCCACGCGGCCAGCAGCGCCAGCAGTCCGCACCAGAGGAGCGAGCTGCCGAAAACAATTTTTGCGACGTCGTATCCGGCGACCTCCTCCAGCCTACCGAGCTGCGTGCGTCCCGCGACCAGCCGCGTTATCGCGATGGTGAGACCGCGCAGCATGAAGAGCGTACCCAGCGTCACGATGAAGGATGGGAGACCGGTGCGCGTGACGAGCACGCCATTCAGGAGGCCAATGGCGATGGCCAGCAGCAGTGAAAGGAGCAGCGCCGGCAGCAGCGGCAGCTGCTGCGTTTGCGTGAGCAGCATGACGGCCATGCTGCACGCGCCGATGGTGGAGCCGATCGACAAATCGAATTCGCCGCCGATCATCAGCAGCGCAACGGCCACGGCCAGGATACCGAGCGGCGCCGCCGCATTGAGAATCGCGAGCGTGGCCGGACCGCTGCGGAACGCCTCGCCCGCGACCAGCGCGAAGACGATCCAGATCACGATCGCGCCCGCAAGGGCGGCCAGCTCGGGCGGCCACCGCCGCTTCATCGCACGCCGCGTTCGACCATGCGCGCAACCTGCTGTGCGTTCTCCGCGGTCACGAAGTTCGGACCGGTGCGGATCACCTGCTGGCCGCCCGCCATGGCACCGGTCTCGAGATAGGTCACCAGCAGCGTCACGCCGAGATAGCCCTGCAGATACGGCTGCTGGTCCATTGCGAACAGCATTTCCTGCTGCTGCAAGGCGCGGAGCACGTCACTGCCCAGATCGAACGTGCCGAACCGGATGCGCCGCGTGCCGCGCACTCCGCGCAGCACCGCCAGCGCGGCACTGGTACCGGCCGGACCGAGCGCCAGCATCCCATCGATCTGCGCGTCCCGCTGCAGCGCATTGCGGATACGCTGCTCGGCATCCGCGGGATCGGCCAGGTTCACCGCCAGCACAGACGCGGCTCCGCCGGCCGCGCGCAGCGCATCGCTCGCGCCGCGGCATCGTTCGTCCAGCGCCAGGTTGCCGACTTCGTGATTGATACACACCGCGTTGCGCGCGCCCGCCGCCGCCAGCCGCTCACCACCTGCGCGTCCGGCTTCGTACTCCGTCTGCCCGATATGCGCCAGGACGCCCAGCCGCTGCCATGCGTCCGCGCCCGAATTGATGGAAATGACGGGAATGCCCGCGGCAATCGCCTTGCGGATGGCGCCGCCCAGCGCATCCGCATCCGGCACCGACACGAGCAGCGCGGCCGGGCGCGAGGCGACCGCCGCATCGATGAGCTGGCTCATGCGCACCATGTCGAAGCTCGTCGGGGCCTGGTATTCGACGCGCACACCGAGATCACGGGCGGCGTCCGTCATCCCCTTTGCCACCACCGACCAGAAGGGGTCAGCGGACTGCCCGTGCGTCACCGCCACGATGCGCACGTTGGTGCGGGTGCCCTCGGCTTCGTCGCGCGCGGTTGTGCCCCCGCAGGCGGCGAGGAGTGCTGCCGGCACCAGGAACAGCAGCGTTTTGTTTATTGGCATCGGTGGTTTCGAGTGGGAGAACGTTGCGCCAGGCGCTCCTTTCATCGCAGAGGAGGCCGCATGGACGACGCACCTGGCTGCCGAGCACATTACGGCGAGCCCGGCTCGTAGAAAAGGAAACTCTTCGGCGGTTGGTGCGGGTTTAAGTGAGCGGCGGGTTCGCCGGCGCGGGCGCGGGGCGCTGGATGCGGGTCGCGGGAGAAAAAGCGCGGCGCGGGTCGCGGCAAAGTGCCATTCGAGCCCCTTCATCAAAAGCCAGTTTCCGTGCGTTGCGCCGGCGCCCGCGGGCCGGCTTGGTCCGGGCAAACTACTTCCCGCCCCAAACCTCTTCCAACCGCTTCGCGCGTCCGCAGCTGAACTTGTAATACTTGTACCGCACCGGGTTCTTCTGGTAGAAATCCTGGTGGTAATCTTCCGCGGCGTAGAATTCACCGGCCGGCACGATCTGCACGGCGATCCGCTTGAACTTGCCGCTCCGCTCGATGCGCTGCTTCGATGCTTCCGCCAGCCGCTTCTGCTCGGCGTTGTGGTAGAAGATCGCCGGCCGGTACTGGTCGCCGACGTCGCAGAACTGCCGATCGCCTACGGTAGGATCGACGTTCTTCCAGAACAGATCGAGCAGCTGGGCGTAGCTGACCTTCGACGGATCGTAGGTGACCTGCACCGCTTCCGCATGCCCGGTACCGCCCGCGGACACCTCCTCGTACGTGGGGTTCTTCACCTTGCCACCGGTGTAGCCCGACAGCGTCAGCCGCACGCCCGCAGGTTTGTCCATCACCTCTTCCATGCACCAGAAGCAGCCACCGGCAAACGTTGCCTTGGCCGTCGTCTGCGCCGGCAGCGGCGCGTGCCACGCGAGGAGTGCGCAGCCCATCAACAGAAGTCGCCTCATCAGGTCCTCAGCTTCGGCAGCGCCTCGCCCTGCGCCACGAAGTGCAGCGCGAGACCGTTGTTGCAGTAGCGCAGCCCGGTAGGTTGCGGGCCATCGTCGAATACGTGACCCTGGTGACCACCGCAGCGAACACAGTGATACTCGGTGCGCGGCACCACGATCTTGTAGTCGGTTTTCGTGCCGACCCGGCCGGGGATCACGTCCCAGAAGCTCGGCCAGCCCGTGCCGCTGTTGTATTTCGTCTTCGCATCGAACAACGGCAGAAAACACGCGGCGCAGACATACGTGCCCGCGCGCTTCTCGTTGTTCAGAGGATGACTGAAGGGCCGCTCGGTGTCTTCCTCGAAGAGGACGGCATACTGCTCGTCCGTCAGCAGCTTGCGCCACTCGCGCTTCGACTTCTTCAGCTGCGGCGCCTGCTGCGCCGCCCCGCCCATGAACTGCAGCCCCGTGTAAGCCGCCAGGCCAGCCAGCCCCACCCCAAAAAATGTCTTTCTATCCATATTTCTTTATACTCCGCTTCGCTGCGTCGGGATCGGTCGCGGGCTCCGGGCACGGGCACGGTGGTCGGTCGCGGGCTCGTGCTCGGGATGGGGGATCGGGACCCCTGCTGATCGGATCCTCGCGCTTACCGATCCCGATCACGAGCACGATCCCGTGACCGAATTTCCAGGCCCGGGCCCGGGCAACGGTTCTCGGTCGCGGGCTCGTCATCGGGATGGCGATCGGGACCCCTGCTGATCGGATCCTCGCGCGACACCGATCCCGATCACGAGCACGATCACGTTACCGAATTTCCAGGCCCGGGTCCGGGCAACGGTGGTCGGTCGCGGGCTCGTCATCGGGATGGGGATCGGGGCGCGACACCGATCCCGATGCCGAGCACGAGCCCGTGACCGAATTTCCGGGCCCGGGCCCGCAGCCCGTGCGCCGGGCCCGGGGCGCGCAGCGCCCGATGCACCGAATTGCGTCTCTTGCATCCGTCGCCCATTGCACTATACTAGGGCGTCCGGGGTGTGTCATTCCACCTCCCTCGCAATCCCGGATTTTTCCTGATTTTTCCCGAGCGTGAAGTCGCGCTGCTCAACAGCGTTTAGTCGTTCCACCCGGAACGTTATTGCCCAAGTCCCATTCCCGTGAGGAGTTCATGGTTCGCAACAAAGCTTTGTGGGCGGTCGCCCTGACCGCCCTGGCGGCTGGCGCATGCGATTCAGCGCCGTCCACCGATCCCATCGACGGTCCGCAGGCGGCCGTCTCCGCGGAGCAGGCGACCAACCCGGCCGCCCTCGCGCGTGCGATTCCCAGCTTCGGCGGGATGTACGTGGACGATTTCGGTCGTCCCACCGTTTACGTAACCGACATGGCGGACGCGGGCTCGGCGCGCGCCGCATTGCGTGAATTCGCGAACCAGAACGGCCGCGATGCGTACGACGTGCAGCTGGTGCGCGCGAACTATCGTTACGACCAGCTGAACAGCTGGTACGAGCGCTCGTGGCCGCAGGTCATGGAGCTGCAGGGCACGGTGTTCTCCGACCTGGACGAGGCGCACAACAAGCTTCTGTTCGGCGTCGAGAATCGCGGCCTCGCTACCGCCGTCAACGCGAT
>CBJLQC010000318.1:0-3979 GCA_966424955.1 uncultured bacterium
CGGAGGATTCTGAATGTGGTGGTGGCGGCGGTCGGCCTGGTGCTGTGCCTGCCGATCATGCTGGTCATCGCGGTGCTGGTGGTGCTCACCTCGAAGGGCCCGGTGTTCTACACACAGACGCGGGTCGGCATCGACCGTCGCAGCCGTTTCAGCGTGGATGGGCGGCGGCGTGTCGATTACGGCGGCAGGCTTTTCAAGATCTACAAGTTTCGGACGATGCGGGTGAATGCGGATCGCGATGGCGAGGTCTGGGCGAGCCCGGACGATCCGCGGGTCACGCCGGTCGGCCGCGTATTGCGCAAGTATCGCATGGACGAGCTGCCGCAGCTGTTCAACGTGCTGAAGGGCGACATGAACCTGGTCGGCCCGCGCCCCGAGCAGCCCAAGATCTTCACGAGGCTGCGCGACAAGATCGACCGGTACGCGGAGCGGCAGCAGGTGCTGCCGGGCATCACCGGTTTGGCGCAGGTGAGCCAGGATTACGATTCGTCGCTCGATGATGTGCGGCAGAAGGTACTGTTCGATCTGCACTACATTTCCCATCGCTCGTGGCGACAGGATCTGCAGGTCATGTTGAAGACGGTGCCGGTAGTGATCTTCAAGCGAGGTGCGTGGTAGTGAACGTAGCCGGGCTGAGTCTCGCCCTGCCGCGAGTCAACACAATCCGCATCAGGCCTTCGCCGCCGCTCATCGCGGCGGCGATCGCGTTCCTGATCCTGTTCTGGTCTCCGCTCACAACGCTGTTTCGGGATTGGTGGTCCGATCCGGATGCCGGGCACGGGTTACTTCTGGGCCCGGTTGCCGTTTACCTGGCCTGGAAGCGCGGAGTAGCAGAAGACGCCCAGGCGCAGCCGCGCCTGGGGCTGGCGATTTTGATGATCGCCGTGTTCTTCCGTTATCTGTCGAGCCTGGCGGCGGAGCTGTTCACGATGCGCGGCTCCATGGTCCTCGCGATCGCGGGGGTCATCGTGTATGCGTACGGTTACCGGCAGGTGATCCGCTGGTGGCTGCCCTTCACACTCATCGCGCTGTCGATTCCGCTGCCCTCGGTGGTGCTCGGCTCGCTGGCGCTGCCGCTGCAATTCAAGGCGACGCAGATGGGTGCGGCCCTGCTGGAATGGCGCCAGGTGCCGCTGAGCCTGAATGGCAACGTTTTGCAGCTGCCGGGACGCACGCTGTTCGTCACGGAGGCGTGCAGCGGGCTACGTTCGCTCACTGCCCTGCTCGCGCTGGGCGTCCTGATTTCCGGGATCTGGCTGCGCCTGCCCGTCATGCGCGTGCTGCTGATCCTGCTGGCGATTCCGATCGCCGTGCTGCTCAATGGCGTGCGCGTCTTTCTCACCGGTTTCCTGGTGCATTTCGTCGATCCGCGGCTGGGCGACGGCTTCATGCACATGACGGAAGGCTGGGTCATGTTCGTGATTGCGTTTGCCATGCTGGGCGGTATCGCGTGGCTGTTGATTCAGGCTGAGCGTTGGTGGAGGCCCGCAGCATGATGATGAAGTCGATGGCGGGCTGGGGTCCGGCGATCATCCTGGCATTCGGCGCATTGTTCACCGTCGGCATCGATGGACAGCGCACCATGGCGCTGCGCGCGCCGCTCGATCAGACCATCCCGCGCGCCATGGCGGGACAGCTGGGCAGCGACCTGGAGATCTCGAAAGCGGAGCAGCGCGTGGCGGGCATGACATCCTACGTCATGCGCGTCTACTCGCCGACCGGCGATCTCCGGGATCAGATCGACGCGAAGTTCTCGGTATACGTCGGGTATTACGCGGCGCAGATGCGCGGCCAGACGATTCACTCACCGAAAAACTGCCTGCCCGGTGCGGGCTGGGAAGCTCTCACATCCGCGCCTGCGGTGATCGCGACCGCAGCCGGCACGATCACCGTCAATCGCTATCTGCTGAAACGCGGCGACCAGCAGGCGCTGGTGCTTTACTGGTATCAGGGGCGGGGGCGCGTGGAGGCGAACGAGTACCGCGTGAAGTGGGATCTGCTGCGCGACGCCGCGATCAAGCGGCGCACGGACGAAGCATTGGTTCGCATCGTCGTCCCAGCGACGACCACGGAGGATGCGGCGTTCCGCGAAGCGGCGCGCGTGGCTGCCGAGCTGGTGCCGGCGGTCGATCGCGCACTGGCCGGCCGCGACGCCTGACGCGCGGCCGACTGCTCACGCCGATTCGGGGTGAGCCACCTTCAATTCCCGCCGTGTCGGTTCCCACGCCGCATTCTTGTCGCCGTGCAGGGCGCGCAGCAGTGCCCATACAGTCGCCAGCTGCACGGCCGCAATGCCGGCCGCGATCGCTACGACGCGGGGCGCCCGCTCACCCGGCCAGTTCCAGCCGATGAGCGCGAGCACGCCACCGATACCATTCGCGAGCAGCAGCCAGCGCGCCCAGCCGTGGTCAATGCTCAACAGCGCGAGCCCGATCAAACCCAGCACACCGGCGACCGGCGTTCCCCAACGACAGACTTTGTGGCTGAACAGCTTCCACGCAAATGCACCATAACGCAGCGGATTGAGCAGGTGCTTCATGTACCCGAGCGTCTCCATGCCGCGGCTCATCGTGCGAACCTTCCGCTGGAATTCGCGCCGCAGGGAATGCGTGCGCGGCACCAGGCACAACGCATCATCTACCGATACCGCGCGGAAGCCGTGCTCGCGCGCGATCAGGGCGCTGGCGAAATCGCGACTGAGATGCTCCGGCAGCGGCTGCCGGTGCAGGTGCAAGCGCACCGCATAAAAACAGCCGGATGCGCCGATGATGCCGCCCGCATCGGTTTCCAGCTTGCGGACCCGCATCTCATAGTTGACGTAGCCGGCTTCATTGACGTTGGCGTCATCGGCGAGCCCGCTCACGCTGATGTCGCGGCCCGAGGCCACGCCCACAGTTGGATCGGCGAATTGCGCAACCAGCTTGCGCACGGCATCGGGGCGAATGCGAATCGATGCGTCGGTATTGACCACGATTTCCCCGCGCAGAACCGCGGCCGCGGCGTTTTCCGCGGCGGTCTTGCCCGATCTGCCCGGCATGCGCAGCAGCTCGACGCCGCGGTCGGCGTATTCGCCGACGATCGCATCCGTCCGGTCGGATGATGCGTCGGAGACGACGACGATCTGCAGCAGCTCTTTCGGATAGTCGATCGCGAGCAGGCTGTGGACGACGTCGCGAATCTGCGCTTCCTCGTTGTAAACCGGGAGCGAGATGCTGACCACGGGCAGCCGGCTCAGCGGCGGCAGCGCCGCTTGCCGGCGACGCTGCGCGGCAGCGGAAATCGCCAGGACGATGGGATAGCCGGCGAACGCATAAAGCGCGACTACGACCGGCAGCACGGCAAGGCCGAGTGCGAAGGAATTCAAGATACGGTTACGGTTCGCTGTGGCTTGAGACCGGCCAGCCGCCGATAGAGCGACTCGTACGCGGCGAGCCACCGGTCATAGGAGTAATCGAAACGCAGCGTTTCACGCGCGGCACGCGTCTGGGTGGCGATGCGTTCAGGATTGCAGAGCGTCGCACAGATCGCTTCCGCCAGGGCGGCCGGGTTCTCGGTGGCGACCAGGGTGGCTTCCCCCCTGGCGACGATCTCCGGGATACCGCCCACGGCGGTCGCGACGATCGGCACGCCCGCAGCCATCGCCTCGAAAAGAACGATGGGGGCTCCTTCGGTGCGCGAGCTCATCACGAAAAGATCGAAGGCCGCGAAATAGCGATGCGCATCGGCGAGCTGACCGAAGAACGTGATGCGATCGGCGATGCCGAGGGCGCGCGCCTGCCCCTCGAGTCCGGCCCGCAGCCGGCCATCGCCGACCATGGCCGCGTGGACCCAGGGCGACGGGCAGCGCGCCAGCGCCTCGATGAACAAATCCGGTCCCTTTTCCTGGCTCAGCCGTCCGACCCAACCGACGATGACCGCGTCCTGGGGGATCGAAAGCGCGGCGCGCGCGGCCGCGCGATCCAGGAAGGCGCCACCGTCC
>CBJLQC010000319.1:0-3934 GCA_966424955.1 uncultured bacterium
TCACGGTGGTAAAAATGCCGCCAATGGCGCTCTGCCCTTTGCGGAAATCCTTGATGACTCGCCCGACGCCGTAATGCGTCAGCGGCTCGACCACGGCTTCGCCGCGGACGCCACCGCCATCGTAGTAGTCCGCGGTCTCGCGGGCGGTCAGCGCGCTCAGGGCACCGACCGACCAGCCGCTTTTGGTCTTGCCCGACAGCTTCGCGGCGCCGAGGATGGTCGCGGCTTCCGGATAATTGGAGTACTCCGCGTCGTCGGGCACATCGCCTTGCGGCGCGCGGCCGATGCGCCGGGAGTAGAACAGCGATTCATTGCCGGAATCGCCATCACCGACGCCGATGCCGGCGCGGAAGATGTCGAAGCCTTCGATGAAGAACGGTCGTTTTTCCGGGAAGAATGTCTCGTACGCGGTCAGGTTCACGACCGAGGGATCCGCTTCGACCTGGCCGAAATCCGGATTGATGGTAGCAGTCAGCGTCAAATCGCTGGTGACGCCCAGCTTGAGATCGGCGCCGGCGCCCAGCGCTCCATCATTCTTCTCGAAGAACGGATCCGCCTGGTCGCCCGGGGCGTGGATCAAGCGCGACATCGAATACGGCACGATCTCCAGGCGCCGCGGCGACTGCAAACCCTGGAGGCCGTGCAGGTCACCGAACGCCGAAACCAACTCGTTCACGTCGCGGCGGACCGGCGACCAGAACGACTCCTCATCCGTGCGCGCGATCTTGCGCAGCACATTGAGTCCCCAGACCACATCGCGGCCGCTCAGGCTGCTCGTGCTGTAACGCAGCTGCGAAAGCGGGATGCGGAACTCGGCGGTCCAGCCCAGCGAGTCCTGCCGCGCTGCGACATCCCAAACGGCATCCCAGCTCTCGTCGTCATTGGTGTCATCGTATATGACGACATCCACCTTGACGCCCTTGGGATTCACACCAAACGCAAAGCCGGTGCGCCGGTCGTAGTAACTGTCCAGACAGACGTAGATCCAGTCGGAGTAGATCTCCTGATCACGGCGGGCCAGCTGTCCGACCACCGAGTCGGGTGCCGTGTCGTACATGCGCAGGCCGACGTAGATCGCGTCGTCGTCATAGGCAACGCGCACCTCCGTCTTCTGCGCCGACGGCTGACCCGGGTTCGGCTGGTTCTGCACGAAATCAGTGCCGGCGGGCGCGGTGCTCCAGACGGACTCATCGAGACGACCATCTATGGAAGGAAGTACGCCGACCAGGCGAACCGCGCTCAGCGACTTGCGCGTGGTGGCTTTTGGGGTATCCTGCGCTGGTCTCGTACCGGCAATCTGCGTGGTCTGGGCGCCGGCCGGATAAGCAACTGCGAGGACCAGCACCAGAACGGACAAGCGAGACATCATCATTTGCTCCGAATCGGGATTCTTGCGACACCCCTTACGGCCGCCTCGCAGCGGCAGTTTCAAGTGGTTTGTTCATGCGTGACTTGAAGTTCGCGAAAGGCCACGGCCTCGGAAACGACTACCTCGTGGTGGACGTTGCTGACGTCGACACCGACATCACGCCCGCCCTCATCCGCGGCATTTGCGACCGGCACCGCGGCCCCGGCTCGGACGGGCTGCTGGTCGGCACCATTAATGAGAACCGTTTCAGTCTGCGCATCTACAATCCTGACGGTACGGAAGCGGAAAAAAGCGGCAACGGCCTGCGCATTTTCGGTGCATACCTGTACGGCCGCGGCGCGGTCGGCCCTGACTGGTTCGACGTGGAGCTGATCAAGGACACGGTGCAAATGCGCGTCGAGCAGGAGCTGGCGGGGGGCGCGCTCATGATCCGGGCAGCCATGGGGCGGGCCGACTTTGCCGAGTCAGCCGTTGCGTTCAGCGGGCGCAGCGGCGGGCAGCTGAAGCTGCCGGAAGGGGGCACGGCGGTCGTGACGACGGTTTCGCTGTCGAATCCACATTGCGTGGTGTTCGTGGATGCGCTCGAGCGCGCCGATTTTCTGCGGCGCGCGCCGCAGCTGGTCAATCATGCGGCCTTCCAGTTCGGCACCAATGTGCAGTTCGCGCACGTCATCGATCGTAGCCGCGTGCAAGCATGGATCTGGGAGCGCGGCGTCGGCGAAACGCTGGCATCCGGCTCCAGCTCCTGCGCGGTAGCCGCCGCGGCCGTCAAGCTGGAGCATGTTGATGCTGGTGTGATCACGGTCGAGATGCCGGGTGGCTCCGCTGAAGTGGAAGTGCGTCCCGACTTCGCAGTGTTGCTGCGCGCGCCCGCGCAAATCATCTATGCTGGCTCGATTCGGGGCGAGGTGGTTGAGTCGTGGACGTAGGAGCTCGTACCGCGAGCACGCGGAGAATCAGCGGAGCCTGCTGGTGGGTTACAGGTGGTATCGCCCTCGAGCGCGGTAACGATAGCCATAGGCTTCCGCTGCGTTCATCTCAGAGGAGGTCGTCGCCCCCACGCCTCGGACTTATGAACAGCTCATCGCAGACCCAGGCTCAATGATCTGTAATTAAGAATCGTCAAATGTGCTGGTCGTACCAAGGCGTTCTCGCCAGCCAATTCGTTGACGATGCGGCCTCCTCCGCGATGAAAGCAGCAGAAGCGCGTGGATTGGGCGACCCTGCTCGAGATCAGTAGCGCTTTGGCCGCTTCATCCACCGCGTGTTGCACGTTGATTGACTACGTCCGCACTCGTACGATGAGCACCGACGCGGCGAGGAGGAAGAGAATATTGGGCAGCCAGGCCGCGAGCGTGGTCGGCAGCGTGCCGGTGGCCCCGGCAGCGGCAGACAAGCGGAAGAGCATCAGATACAGGATGGTGATACCCAGCGAGATGCCGATGCCGTACGCCGGGCCGCCGCGCGATGTGGTGTTCGCCAGCGGTGCGGCGAAGAGAATGATGATCAGCGTAGCCACCGGGATGGCGATCTTCTGGGCCTGCTCCACCATCAGCTTGAGCGGCTTGGCGCCGGAACGCTCCATGATGTCGATGAAGCGGGCCAGCTCGGCGTAGCGCATTTCCTCGGGCTCTTTCGGAATGGCCAGCAGCTGCTCGGGCGTCTCCGCGAAGCGCATGGGCCGCAGCTGGTCGAACCGCATGGTGCTTTCCTTGCCTTTGCCGCGCAGGAAACGCACGTAGCCGTTGGTCAGGGTCCAGCCGCGCGTGGAATCGTAAACGGCTTCATCCGCGGTGATCGAGACAGTGGGGACCTGCTGCTCGTCGCCCTGGCGGTGCACGGTCAGTCCGTCGATGCGGTTGCGTTCGGTATCGAGCAGCCGGATCGCGTAGACCGCGCCGCCCTGCGCGCGGAAAACGAAGTCAGTGCGCGCCTGGCGGCGTCCCTGCTTTTCCCCGTGCAGCTCGGCGCGGCGCGCGCCCGCGATGGGTATCACCTCCGAAACGAACAGCCCCAGGACAGTCAGCAGAATGCCCAGTACGGGGAGGGGCGCCAGCACGCGGAAGAAGCTGATCCCGCCGGCCTTGGCCGCCGCCATCTCGGAATGCCGCGTGAGATTGCTGACCGTGAAGATGGTCGCGATCAGCGCAGCGATCGGGAACGAGTAGAAGATGAACTCCGGCATCTGATAGAGGTAGCCGAGCAGGATCTGGCGCGTCGTGAGCTGGCGGTCCATGAACGTGTCGATGTTGTCGGTGACATCACCAAGCACGAACAGGATGGGAGCCGAGATCGCGAACAGCACGAACAGGCGCAGGAATTCGCGGGTGACGTGCCGGTCGAGCACGCGCATGCGCATCAGGCCGCGCGCTTTCTGCGGCGCGGTACCAGGGCGCCGCCGATGCTGACCAGCGCATCGTTCCAGCTGCCGCCGCGCGTGGTGCCGCGTTCACGGCCCATGCGCGCCAGGCCGAAGATGCTGAGCACGAAGAAGATCAGGTTGGGCGCCCACGGTCCCCAGAACGGCTTGATCGAGCCCTTGTCGCCCAGGCTCTCGCCGCCGAT
>CBJLQC010000320.1:0-3933 GCA_966424955.1 uncultured bacterium
TGCAGGCGCGCCGGGTTCGCATCGTGCACGCCGACCAGGGTCGCGTTGGGCAGCTCGCGCGCGATGCGCGCATGATGGAAGCCGAGGCTGCCTACCCCTGCAACACCTAGCCGGAGCGCGCTCACACGGTCACTCCGCGCTCGCTGCCCTCGATGAACGCCAGGAAGTGGTCGATCTCGGGTGTCCGCTGCAGCTCGGTGCGCGCCTGGTGCACGGCCTGCCCGATGTTCAGCGATGTCGACGAGAAGATCATTCGGTAGGCACGCTTCAGCAGCAACCGCGTTTCTTCCGAAAAGCCGCGCCGCTGCAATCCCAGGCTGTTCAGCCCGTACAGCTTCAAGGGATTGCCGGCTGCTTTCACGTAGGGCGCTACGTCTTTCATGACGGCCGCCGATCCGCCCACGAAGGCGTGCCGGCCGATCTTCACGAACTGATGGATGGCGGTCAGTCCGCCCACGATCACGTGATCCTCGATCAGCACATGTCCGCCCATGGCCACCGAATTCGCCAGGATGACGTGGTCGCCGATGATGCAGTCGTGCGCGACATGCGCGTAGGCCATGAGCAGGCAGTTGCGCCCGACCTCCGTCTTGCCGTGCGCGGCCGTGCCGCGATTCAGCGTCACGAACTCGCGGATCACCGTCTGGTCGCCGACCACCAGCTCGGTCGGCTCGTTGTTGTACTTCAAGTCCTGGGGATCGCCGCCCAGCGCCGCGCCATGATGGATCCGGCAGCCGTCGCCGATCGTCGTGTCGCGTACGATCTGCACGTGCGGACCAATCACCGTGCCCGCGCCGATGCGCACGTTCGGGCCGATCACGGTATACGGTCCGACTTCGACATCCGGCGCCAGCGCGGCCGTCGCGTCGATGACCGCGGTCTCGTGCACCGCCGCGGGAAAGCTCACCGGTCCACGATCCTGGCCATCATCTCGGCCTCGCACACGAGCTGCCCGTCGACGAAGCCTTCGCCCTTCATTTTGCACACGTGCTTGCGCAACTGCAGGATCTCCAGCTCGAAACGCAGCTGGTCGCCCGGCGTCACCGGCCGGCGCCACTTCACTGCGTCCAGCGACATGAAATACACGACCTTGTTCTGGATGTCCTCGACCGCATCCATCATCAACAACCCGCCCACCTGCGCCATCGCCTCCACGATGAGCACGCCCGGCATGACCGGGTGCCCCGGATAGTGGCCCTGGAAGAACGGCTCGTTGATGGTCACGTTCTTGATGCCGACAATGCGTTTGCCCGGCTCGTATTCAACGATGCGATCGACCAGCAGCATCGGATAGCGATGCGGCAGGTACTGCATGATGCGCGTGATGTCGACGATCGGTTGGTTGCTGCTCCGCTTCGCCTGCGCCGCGGCCATCGCCCGCGCCAGCTCGAGGTTGCCCGCATGGCTGGGCCGGTCGGCGATGACGTGTGCCTTGACGCGCCGGCCGAGCAGCGCGAAATCGCCTACCACATCGCCAATCTTGTGGCGCACGAATTCGTCCGCAAAACGCAGCTCCCCGTGCTCCAGCCCCGTGTCGTTCAGCACGATCGCGTTGCTCAGGGTCACGCCTTTCACCAGTCCGCGCTTGTACAGCTCTTCGGCTTCCCGCATGAAGCCGAACGTCCTGGCCGGTGCGAGCTGTTCGCCGAACTGGCCGTCACCGATCACGAACGACGCGAACTGACGGCGGATCATCGGATGATCGAACTCGATGGTCGCCGAGATCCGGAAATGCTCGTCGGGCACCGCCACGTAGGTGCCGCCCGCAGGACCCTTGGCGGTGACCGTGTCGGTCAGCTCGAGGTAGCGCGCGGGGGCGTCCTGTTCCTCCAGCGGAACGCGTTCGAGCGCGTCGTAGAAGGGCTTGAAGCTGCCGTCGAGGATCGGAATCTCCGGTCCGTTCGCTTCGATGATGAGGTTGTCGATCTGCCGCGCCACGACCGCCGCCAGCAGATGTTCGACGGTGTGCATGCGCGCCTCACCCTTCCCCAGTGAGGTGCCGCGATCGGTCGAGACCACCTGCTCCAGCTCGGCCGGTATGTCGTCCGCAGCGCTCAGATCGGTGCGGCGGAAGCGCACGCCCGTGTTCGCTTCGGCCGGTAGAAAGCGCAGGTGGGCCGTCGTCCCGGTATGCAGTCCCACGCCCTCGAGCGATGCCTGCGCCTTGATCGTCTGCTGTTTCTGGCTCATTCCTTCGTGCTTTTCGCTTGATCTTCCAGCTTGCGCACGCGCTTGAGCAGCTCGTGCAGCTTGAGTAGTGCCGCCTGCGCCTTCAGGAATTCGCGGTGCGGCACCGCCGGAAAACCACCATAGGTTGCACCCGCCGGCACATCGCCGAACGGCGCGCTCTTCGCCGCAATGACGGCGCCGTCCCCAATGTGGAGATGCCCGGGCAAGCCGACCTGCCCCCCCAACGTCACTCCCTTGCCGATAATGGTGCTGCCCGAAACGCCGACCTGCGCGACAATGATGGAGAGATCGCCAATACGCACATTGTGTCCGATGTGCACCAGGTTGTCCATCTTCACGCCCTGGCCGATCTCGGTCGGGCCGACGGATCCGCGATCGACCGTCGAGTTGGCACCGATCTCGACATCGTCACCGATGACCACTCCGCCCACCTGCGGCACCTTCTGATGCTTGCCGTCCACGAAGGTGTAGCCGAAACCATCGCTGCCCAGCCGCGCGCCGCTGTGAATGATGCAGCGCGCGCCGAGCTTCACCTTCGAATACAGCGTCACCTGCGGATGCAGCCGCACCGCATCACCGATCACGCAGTTTGCGCCGATGACGGTATGCGCGCCGATCCACGCCTGGCTGCCGACTCGCGTGCCCCGCTCGATCACGACGTAGGGCTCGATGACGACGTCGGCGCCGAGCTGCACATCCTCCGCGATCACCGCTGTCGCGTGCACGCCCGGAGCCGGTCGCGCTTCCGGATGCAACTGCGCCAGCACCAGGGCGAGCGCGCGGTGCACATCCTGCACGATGATGCGCGGCAAGTCGCCGGCAACACGTTCGGCGAGCGCTTCCGAAACGAGCAGCGCGCCCGCCCGAGCCTGCGCAAGATAGGCCGCGTATTTCGCGTGGGCAACAAAAGTTAGCTCATGCGGGCCGGCCCGATCGATGGCCGCGACATCACGGATTTCCGGGTCGCTGCTGCCCTCGAAACGGCCGCCCACGAGCGTCGCGATTTCACTGGCTTTCATTGGCGGAAAGGATAAGAGGCTGATCGCACGAGCGCGAGCGCGGGCGCAGGGATGAAAACGAGCGCGAGACGAGGTTTCCCTCGCGCTCGCGCTCATGCTGCTGGCTTGCTCGGCCTGGCTGGGTTACGGCTTTTTCGCAGGTGCGGCTGCCGTCGAGCCCGACGCCTTCAGGCGCGTGAGCACCGCATCCGTCAGGTCGACCGACGGGTCCGCGGCCACGATGCCGCCGTTGGCAGCGTCCAGGATGATCGCGTAACCGCCTTCCTTGCGCAGGTCCTGCAGTACCGTGTTGATCTTTTCCATGATCGGCTTGGCCAGCTCGCTCTGCCGCTTGGCGAGCTGATCTTCCAGGCCCTGGGCGCGCGTCTGCAGCGCCTGCTGGCGCGCACGGATTGCGTCCTCTTCCTTCTTGCGCGCATCCGCGGACAGCACGAGCGACTTCTTCTCGTACTCGGTAATCAGGTTCTTGAGCGAGTCATCCGCCAACGCCAGGTCGGCGCGATGCTTGTTCATTTCCCGCTCGATCGTGGTGCGCACTTCCGCTGCGCCGGGCGCTTCCGCAATGATCTTCTGCGAATTGATGAACCCGATCTTCGTTCCCGCCGGATACGAACAGACGTTCGGAGAGATGGACCCGGACGAGAAGCATCAGATCAGCCACCGCGCCGACGCCTTCCGCAAGTTCGTTGCGGCTCTGAGGAACGAAGCGCTTCCAAAGTAGGAC
>CBJLQC010000321.1:0-3926 GCA_966424955.1 uncultured bacterium
GCGAAAATCCGGTCGGTGGTTTCCGGCAATGTGGTAAAGCTGTCCCTCAGGTAACCCACGAACCCGGAACGGGTGGTCTTCAGCAGGTTCAGCCCCTTAATGCCGGCTTTTACCTCGATCCCTGAGCTCGTGGTCGTGACCTGCGCCGTGCGCACACCCGCGCTGCCCTGCGTGAAGCTATGCGCATGCTCCTGTCCATTCACGGCGATGTGCCGCCAGGCGTGCTCCTGCATCCTGATGCGCGCGCCGGTGATCGGAGCTGCGTTCAGGAAATGCTCGCCCAGGAACGCGCCGAACGCCTCGAGCGAGCCGGTCAGGTGCTCGAGCGCCAGCGCGTACACGGTGTTCTTCATGGTGTCGGTCGGCAGAATGCGCGCGTTGTCGCCGCTGACATGGGCCGCGGTGAAATCGCCCTGCAACGCGACCGCGACCGTCAGGTCGCGCAGCGCATGTCTTTCGGCGCGGCGATCCACCCGGACCAGACGCACACCGGCCTTTCCGTAACGGTTACCGCCGAGTCTGGCCATTAGCTGCCTCGATACGTGCTGTAGCCGAAGGGGCTGATCAACAAGGGGACATGGTAGTGCTGGGTGGCGTCGGACACCTCGAAATCGATGTGCACCACCGGATAGAACGAATGGATCTCGCGCGCCAGGAAGTAGGCCGCGACATCGAATGAAATGCGGTAGCGCCCGGGCTGCAGCGGCTGCGCGAGCAGATCCCGGCACCGCCCGTCCTGGTCAGTGCGGCTGCGCCCGATCGTGTCGCCATGCTCATCGCTCAGGGCCACCGTCACGTTGCGCGCGGGCTGCCCGATCGAGGTATCCAGCACATGGGTGGTAATTGCGCTCATAGCTCCAGCAGTTTCTGCAGCCGTGCCCGCGTGATCTTCTGCTGTTCTGCGGCCGCCTCGCGAATTTCGACTTCCCTGGCGTTGTGCATGCGGGCATTCATGATTTCGAGTATCTGCTCCGGACGTTTACCGCTTGCGAAGACGATGAAGATGAAGCCGAACTTCTTCTCGTATGCGGCGTTCGCGCCGGCCAGGCGGGCCTGGACGTCCTGGTGCGCGCTCAACGCACCCGCCTGCTCGGATTCCGACCAGGCCGAGGTGCTGCGCTCGCCGATGCGCGGATGCGCGGCAAACGCCTCCAGCCAGTCGATGTTCGTGAGCTCCCGCGCTGCTTCATCGGCGGCGCGCAGCAGGTCAGCCGTGCTCGTGAACGGCCGCTGCGCGACCATGCGCTGCACCCAATGACGCGAGCCGCAGCACTGCAACAGTAGCCGCTGGGCTTCAACCGGTGACAGACCGTTGAGCTCGGCGAGCGTCATGTCACCCGGCCGAACACCCGCAATCGCCTCACGCCGCCATCCGGAAAGATATTGAGGCGCACGTGCGTCGCGGCGCCGGCCGCTGCCAGCTCGTCCTCGAAGGTGTGCAGCGTGTCCGGCTGCAAGCGCGTGGGCGGCAGCAGCTCACGCCACCCGCTGTCCGGTACTGCGTCATCCGGAATCTCGACGTGACACGTTTCCACCGTGCAGCTGCCCGGCGCGTTGCCCTTGAAATGCAGCGTGTCGACGACCAGCCGCTCGATGATGCCCGCATGTCCGAGACGCACCACCACCCAGTCGTGGCCCGGGCCCCGGCGCCGCCGGGTTTCCCACCCATCACCCATGTGGGTGCCGCGCCCCGGCATGATCAGGTGGTGGCGGTGTCCGAAGAACATGTCGCTGGCCGCGATGACGCGACCACCATGCTCGGCGGCGGCCAGGTCGAGCTGGCCACGCTTCTCCAGCCGCGGCCACTCGGGCATGACCACGCCGTGGACTCGCAAGCGCGCCACGCCCCCATCCGGAAAGATGTTGAAACGGATGTGCGTGACCACGCCGGCCGGTGCGATCGCGAACTGGTTGCGCGAGTCGCCCTGCAGCCGCTGTTGTGGCAACAGCTCGAACCATTCTGCCTTCTCCAGCGCATCCGCAGCGGGCACGCCGGCCAGCGTGCATCCCTCGATCGAACAGGACTCCGGATAATTTCCGCGGAAAAAACTCGTGTCCACGACCACGCCTTTGACGACGCCCGCCACGCCCAGCCGGATGATGCACCAGTCGTGGCCGGGCGTGCGACGGCGGCGGGTTTCCCAGCCGTCCATCCACTTGCCACGCTCGGTGTATTTGTCTTCGACGAATACCGGCGCGCGTTCCGCCAGCAGATTCTCCTTGGGCGCGAAAAACTCGTCATTCGCCGCAATGACGCTGCCGCCCAGGCGGGCGGCGGCCAGGTCGACCAGCTCGGTAAAATCGCTCACAATCGGTTCCGTTCCAGAAGCCTGCCCTGCGGCTCGCCGAACGCGCCGCGCTCGTAGATTTTCTGCCCGCGCAGAAACGTCGTGTGCACGCGCCCGCGCAGGAACATCCCATCGTAGGGCGTGATCGGCTGCCGGTGCTCCAGCCCCGCGGCATTCACCATCTCGACGACATCGGGCTCGAGGACGAACAGATCGGCATCGCGGCCCACTGCAATGGAGCCCTTGCCGCTCAGTCCGGCCAGCCGGGCCGGCGCCGCGCACATCCAGTTGGCGACGTCGCCCAGCGTGGCGCCGTGCGCGCCGGCACCGGTCCACACCGCCTTGAGGCCGAGCTGCAACGACGCGATGCCACCCCACGCCTCGAGGAAGTCGCCGGCTGCCAGCCGCTTCAGCTCGGGCGGCGCGGGCGAATGATCGGTTACGATCAAGTCGATGGCATGACGCCGCAACCCATCCCACAACAGCTCACTGCGCCGGAAGTCGCGGATGGGGGGCGCACACTTGAACAGCGTCGCACCATCCGCGATCTCCTCGGCCGCAAACATGAGGTAATGCGGGCAGGTCTCGGTGGTGATGGGCAGGCCTTCCGCACGCGCCATTTCCAGCAGGTCCAGCGCTTCGGGCGCGGCGAGGTGCACGATGTGCACGCGGCAGCCGAATTCGCGGACCACCTCGACCAGGAATTCGATGGCCCGCAGCTCGGCTTCGGGCGGACGCGTGCGCAGATAGTCCTCGTAGCGCCTCGGCTGCAGGCCGGGCAGCAGATCGGTCAGCGCCTCCTCGACTGTGAAGGGCCACTCGGCATGGACGAGCAGCAAAGCATCCAGCTCCGCCAGGCGCGGCGCCGCCCGCCGAAGGTCGTCGGCCTGCACCCAATCGAACTCGGGCACTCCCGCATCGATCATGAAGCACTTGAAGCCGAACACGCCTGCATCGTAGAGCGCGCCCAGCTGATCCAGGTTGTGCGGCACCAGTCCGCCCCAGAATCCGACATCGACGTGGCACTGCCGCGCAGCAGCTTCTCGTTTTTGCTGCAGTGCGTCCACATCGATGGTCGCCGGAATCGAGTTCAGCGGCATGTCGATGATCGTGGTCACGCCGCCGGCCGCGGCCGCGCGGGTCGCGCTCGCGAAGCCTTCCCACTCTGTGCGACCCGGCTCGTTCACATGCACGTGCGTATCCACCACGCCGGGCATGATCACCAGGTCGCCGTAGTCATGGGTTGCCTCGCTCTCACAGGCACACGCGTAGCTGTGCACTGCGGTGATGCGACCATCCTCAATGTGTATCGAGGCGCTGCGCTCGCCGTCCGGCGTGATCACCCGGCGCGATTCAATCCGTATCACGCCAGAACTGCTCGAGCAGATTGCCGGCAACGGTTCGGCGGTAGGCGGCGGTCGAACGGATGTCGTCGATCGGGCTGATCTCTTCCTGCAACACCCGGCGTGCGTGCTCGAGTCCTTCCGACAACGCCGCTTCCGTGCGGCGCAGGCGCAGGACGGTGGGCGCGACGCTGCCCAGCGCAAAGCGTGGGGCGTCGCCGCGCACGCCGGCCGCCACGATCTTCGAGATGGCCTGCGCGGCACGCGTGCCGACCTTGCGGAACCACTGCCTGCC
>CBJLQC010000322.1:0-3903 GCA_966424955.1 uncultured bacterium
GGTGGTCGGCGAATTGATACGAAATCATCCGGGCGTAGACCTCTCCGAGAAATACAACATGCTGCAGGATGCGATGGCATCCTCGGAGCGCATCTTCCGCCTGCTCGACGAACCGGTCCTGCAGGAAGACGAAACGGCGGGCAGTGCCCCGCGCATCACGCGTGGTGAAATCGAGTTCCGGGATGTGTGGTTCGCCTACCGCACGCTGGACGGTGGCGTCGCGCCCGAGGCGGGCACGCCGGAAGCGGCGGACGCCCAGTTCGATTGGGTGCTGCGAGGCGTCAGCTTCAAGGCGGCACCCGGCCAGCGGATCGCCGTGGTCGGCCACACCGGCGCCGGCAAGACCACGCTCATTGGTTTGCTGATGCGTTTCTACGAGCCGCAGCGCGGCCAGATCCTGATCGATGGCGTGCCCATTACGCGGATTCCGGTGCGCCAGCTGCGCAGCCATATCGGCCTGGTGCTGCAGGACGTGTTCATCTTCAGTGAGAGCGTATCGTACAACATCAGGCTCGGCCGCGACGACATTACCGACACACAAATGCGGCAGGCCGCCGAGCGCGTGGGCGCCGACAAGTTCATCGAGCTGCTGCCGCAGGCATTCGAGACGCCGCTGGGCGAGCGCGGCCATTCCCTGTCGGTGGGCGAGCGCCAGCTGCTTTCCTTTGCCCGGGCCCTGGCCTTCGATCCACTGATCCTGATCCTGGACGAGGCCACCAGCTCGGTCGATTCGGCGCTGGAAGCACGCATCGAGGCCGCCCTTTACGAGCTCATGCGCGGCCGCACCTCCCTCGTCATTGCGCACCGTCTGTCCACGATTCAGCACGCTGACCGGATTCTGGTCATGCACCACGGCGAAATCGTGGAAAGTGGCACGCATGCAGAGCTTTTGGCCGCGGCCGGGCTTTATGCGCGACTCTACGAGTTGCAATTCGCCGGACGCGGGGACGCCGCGGCCTGACCCGGCTCACAAATTGCCTTTGGGCAGAAGCGTATGAACGTGCCAATACTGATCGTGGATGACGATCCCAACTCGCTCGACATAGCGCGCACCTACCTGGAGTCGCGCGGCTATACGGTGGCTACCGCGCTGGACGGGAAGGAGGCGCTGGCCAAGCTCGAGCAAATACGTCCGGCGGTCGTCCTGCTGGACGTCATGATGCCGGGCATGGATGGCTGGGAGGTGGCCCGCCTGATCAAGAATCATCCCGACTACAAGGATGTGCGCGTAGTCATGCTGACGGCACGCAGCGACTTCCAGGACAAGCACGAAGGCCTGCGCGCCGGCGCCGATGATTACATCGTGAAGCCGATCCGGCTCGAGGAGCTGGGCCAGCATGTCGAACGCAATTTGAAAGCACGAGGTCGGACTGCGTGAGGATTGCCTCCATCGTCCGCGACGAAGCTCTTAAGCAGGCACTCGAGGAAACGGCCGCCGCGCTGTCCGCGGAATTGGTGGACGAGGCACCGACGGCATCGGACGCGAGCCGCGTGCCGGCCGCGGCGGCCGACGTGCTGGTGGTCGAGCTGCAGACGGAGGAGCTGGAGCGCTATCGCGTCATGGCGCGCAACCTGGGGGCCAGCCTGGTCGCCGTCTTCCATCCGCCGGTGGTCATGACGCCCGAGCGCATTGCACTCACCGACGAGTGGCTGGTCCTGCCTACCGACGCGAGCGAGCTGGCCAGCCGCATCGCGACCGCGCGCCAGCGCGCGTTCGGCAGCGCGGGTCCGCGCCGCTCGAAGGAAGCGGCCGAGCTGATGCGCTACGAGGAGCTGCTCTACGACCGGCTCACCGGCTTCCCCACCCTGCCCGTGATGATCGAGGAAGCGCGCGACCTGCTCGAGCGGCGCGGCGAGCTGACCGTCCTCTACATCCACTTCGTGTGGTACGAGAAGATCGAAGAGATTTACGGCTGGCAGAAGCTGGACGACGTCCTGGAAGCGACCGCCAACGCGTTGCGCGAGTTCTATGCGCGCGAGTATTCGCAGATCGAGAACATCATGATGGTCTCGCACATTGCGGATGACGATTTCATTCTCTTCACGCAGGTGCCCTCCTCGCTGGACGCCGCCGAGCGGCGGCTGCAAGCGGTCTCGCAGCAGCTGGAGACCTACCTGCACGAGGCCATCGAGCGCGTGCACGGCGAAGACATTTCCGCGCTGTGCGGCATTTACGTGGGCGCATCCACTGTGTTCCGCAATCCCAAGATCCGCACCGAGCGGCTCATTTATCGCGGCATCCGCGAAGCCGCGCAGGCGGCGCGCGGCGCCGAGGAATGGGAACGCTCGCGCAAGGTGGCGGACCTCAAGTCCACCATCCGGGAAGGCGCGGTCTTCATCGAGTATCACCCGATCATCGTTACGAAGACGGAAGCCATCCACGGGTACGAAGCGCTGGCGCGCGGCGCGCGGCGCGAACTGCGCTCCCCGGAAGTGCTCTTCGAGGTGGCCGAAGAAGCCAACATGATCTGGGAGCTGAGCCGGCTGCTGCGCAAGCGCGCCGTCGAGGGGATGATCAACGAGCTGGACGAGGGGCAGTACCTGTTCCTCAACATCGATCCGCACGATTTCGACGATCCGACATTTCGCAGCCTCGATCCGCATGAGCTGGGGATCGATGATCCCAGCCGCATCGTGCTGGAGATCACCGAGCGCACCGCGATCAAGGACTACCCGCGCTTCCAGGAATACCTGGCCGCCTTCCGCGAGCAGGGCTTCCGTTTCGCGGTCGATGATGCGGGCAGCGGTTATGCCGGCCTCGGGTCCATCGCCAACCTCGCCCCCGACTACATCAAGCTGGATATCTCCCTGATCTCGAACATCGACACCAACTTCCTCAAGCAGAACCTGGTCGAGACCATGGTCAACTTCGCGGAGGGCCAGGGCGCGCAGGTCATCGCGGAAGGCGTGGAGCGACAGGAAGAGTTCGAGACCATCAAGGAGCTGGGCGTGCACTACACGCAGGGGTTCCTCTTCCACAAACCCAAATACGCGGGGCTGAAGCCCGAGCCGACCGCGCGATTCTCGCATGCGGCCCGCTCCTCGCAGGGGGAGAGCTAGCTTTTCAATCCGCCACTCTGACCCGTCAACTTGCCTGGAAGGGAGATGGGGGGATTTGGGCGATGTATGTCGTGCCACCGCACCTCTACGGCAAAGCCAGCTGCGGTTTTCAAATTAAAATCGATCACGGCATCAAGAAGGGCGTGATTAAACGCGAGCAACATCGCCCACATCCCCACATCTCCTTTCAGGGATCGTTCGGCGACGCGATGTGGGCGGTGGCTAGCGTCGTGACGTATCGGGCGGCATGGGCGGCGGTGCCTTACCCTCATAAATGGGCGCAGTATCTTTCTTCTCTTCCGCGAGCCTGGGCTTGCTCGGCTCACCCTTGCCGCCCGGAATCTCGAAGACCGGATCGGGGCCACCTTCCGGCGCGAGCGCGGCGACGTCGTAGTTGCTGCCCGGACTCCAGAGCACCCACTCGGTCAGCCCGACATCGTATACAGCCTGGATCTGCGCGCGCACGTGCGCCGGCGTGTACCGGGGCGGCCCGAGCGTAAAGGCCTGCAGCCACGGACGTATGGCGCCCGCGTTGGCAACCGGTTTGGTGCGCGCGATGGCGTCCTGCATTGAGCGATGGATCACGCGATACGGATACGCGTTCGGATTGGACAGCCCGTAATTGCCGCGGATGTAGTGCGAGGGATAGACCATGGGCAGGATGACGTCGACGGCATCCACCATCTTCTCCCATTCCTGGCCGATGCCCATGTCGCCTTGCGTGGATGTGGTCAGGCCGAACACATCGGCGGTGACCGGCACCTCCAGGTCGGCCAGCTTCCCGCGCGCGTACAGCATGAATTCACGCACGGCATCCTCCATCCGGCGCCCGGCTGCGCGTCG
>CBJLQC010000323.1:0-3886 GCA_966424955.1 uncultured bacterium
GCGGACGGTCATCATCGAAAACACTGCGGCTATCGACATCGTCGCGCGTTACGAGTGCGGCGTGTGCGTTTCGCCCGGCTCTGTCAGCCAGATCCGGGATGCGATCGAGTATATCGAAAATGACCGGAGCAGAGCGTTCAGAATGGGGCAGAACGGCCGGCGCGCTGTGCTCGAGGAGTTCAATTGGTCCTCCGAAGAACGTAAATATCTCGCGGTTTTTGAGCGGCTCAAGACAGTGCCGGGGGCAGCCGCGGCCCACGCTGCGGCGCGGAGAATTGCATGAGCGGGCGCAAAGGGATTATCCTCGCGGGTGGAGCAGGTACGCGGCTGCACCCAGTCACGATGGTCGTCTCCAAGCAGCTCATGCCGGTTTACGACAAGCCGATGATCTACTATCCGCTGACGACACTCATGCTCGCGGAGATCTCGGAGATCCTGGTCATCTCCACCCCCACCGACACGCCGCGCTTCGCCGATTTGTTGGGTGATGGCAGCCAATGGGGGTTGAACATCAGCTATGCCGTCCAGCCTTCGCCGGACGGACTGGCGCAGGCGTTCCTCATCGGCCGCGAATTCGTCGCCGGATCGCCATCGGCGCTGGTGTTGGGTGATAACATCTTCTATGGCGAAGGCCTTTACGAAATTCTCGGCCGCGCTTCGGCCCGTGCGGAAGGGGCAACGGTTTTCACCTATCGCGTGCACGATCCCCAGCGCTACGGCGTCGCCGAGTTCGATGAAGCCGGGCGCGTGGTGGCCTTGGAGGAAAAGCCTGCGCAACCGCGCTCTCATCACGCGGTGACTGGGCTCTATTTTTACGACTCCACCGTTTGTCAGCGGGCGGCTCAGCTGCGACCGTCCAAGCGGGGCGAGTACGAGATCACTGATCTCAATCAGAGCTACCTGGATGACGGGCAGTTGATTGCGGAGCCGCTCGGACGTGGATACGCCTGGCTCGATACGGGCACCCACGACGCGCTCCTCGATGCCGGCCAGTTCATTGCGACCATCGAGCGACGGCAGGGCCTCAAAGTCGCGTGCCCCGAGGAGATTGCCTACCGCCTCGGCTGGATTTCGGCCGACGAACTTGAACGGTTGGCGAACCGTTACGGCAACAGCTCCTACGGCGCGTACCTGATGGCACTCGCAGGACTGCAGTAGTCGAATGACTCCCGTGCGGTGGGCGGCGCCACCGCTGCGTGAATGGCTGGAACGAATGGGCACTGCGGAAGCCCTGGTCGGCAGAGCCGGCTCTTTCCGACGCAATGCCCTGGTGCTGACGGCAGGCACGCTGACCGCCCAGGCGCTGCCCCTGCTGCTGTATCCGGTGTTCACCCGGATATATGCGCCCGCACAGTTCGGTGTTTTTGCAACCGTTTCGCTATTCGCGACGATCGCCGCGATCCTGGCCGGGGGCGGCTACGAGCAGGCCATCCTCATCACGCGATCGCGACGCGTGGCGGCGCATGTATTCGCGTATACGCTTTTACGCGGCGCCATCGTACTCGTGGCCGTGTTCGCGCTGTCGATACCACTTGGTGGGGTCCTGGTGCGGATGGGCATGGATCGGGCGGTCGTGCCTTGGCTGCCGAGTATAGCTCCTGTCGCGGCGGCGCTGGTCGTCTACAACGGTTACTCGGAATGGTGCGTCCGCAACCGGTACTTCGCCGAGCTGTCGCGCGTCCGCATCTGGCAGACGTCGGCGATTGCGGTGTCACGCGTCGGGCTTGGACTGCTGGTCCCCACTATCAACGGGTTCGTTGCGGGCGACGTACTGGGGAAACTGGCGTCGGCGGGCCGTTCGGGCGTCATGCTGTGGGCGCGCGATCGCGCGTATTTTCACATCCACACGGTCGCGAAAGTCAGGGCGGCGGCTAGCCGATATGCATCATTGGCCCGTTATACCTGGCCCGACCAGCTCATCAACAACCTCGGCGGCTCCATCCACGTGCTTTTTCTCGGGGCGGCATTTGGAACCGCACAGTTGGGGTATGTGACGTTGGTGCTTTCCGCGATGTACGTACCCGTCACAGTCGTGAGTTCGGCCGTCAAAGACGTCTTTCGTCAGCGGGCGAGCCTCGAATACGTCAATGAAGGCACCTGTCGGCCGACCTATCGGCGGCTGCTGTTCCCGATTGTATTGCTGGCTCTGAGCGGCTTCGGAACCCTCTACCTCGTATCGCCAACCCTATTCCCCCTGGTGCTCGGCGCTGATTGGGCCGCCGCCGGCGAGTACGCCCAAATACTGACTCCCCTCTTTTTCTGGAATTTCGTCAGCATGTCGCTAGGGGGCGTACTGGTGATCGCTGAGCGCACAGACGTGTCCCTGATCTGGCAGATCGTAAACCTCGCCCTCACCATAGCGGCGCTGTTTGTCGGCACCCGTATACTGAATGACATGGTCGGAGCTCTATGGTGTTATTCATTGGCGCGGGCCGCGTCGTACATTCTGTACATGGTGCTGTCGTATTACTACGCCGAACGGCCGAAGCCCGTGTCGGCGTCTGCCTGATCGCTAAGGAGTCCTGCATGTCCGCGCGCGTGGCCGTCATCGACTACGGGATGGGCAACATCGGTTCGATCTGCAAAATGCTCAGGCTCGTGGGCGCCGAACCCCTGGTCTCGTCCGACCCGCAGCAGCTCCAGGCAACGGATAAGCTGGTGCTCCCGGGAGTCGGCCATTTCGATCGCGCCATGTCGAACCTGCACGCGGCGGGTCTGGTCGATGCGCTGCAAGACCTCGTGCAGACCAGGCGGATGCCGATCCTCGGCATCTGCCTCGGCATGCAGCTCATGTGCGCTTCGAGCGAGGAGGGAACCCAGCCCGGCCTCGGGTTCCTCGATGCCCGCGTGCGCCGCTTCGATTTCCCCGCCGACCGCCGCCTCAAGGTGCCGCATATGGGATGGCGTGAGTTGGAGGTCATGCGCCCGTCGGAGCTGACCGCCGGGCTGGAGGACACGCCGCGATTTTATTTCGTGCACTCCTACTTCGTCGATTGCGCCAATGACACCGACGTGCTGGCGCGCGCGAACTACGGGCATCCGTTCGTTGCCGCCTTCGAGCGAGGCAACGTTCGCGGCGTCCAGTTCCACCCCGAGAAGAGCCACAAGTTCGGCATCCGGCTGTTCCGCAACTTCGTGAACGGCAACTGATGGAACTCGCCCGCGTCATCCCGGTCCTGCTGGTCAGCGATGGGGGATTGGTCAAGACGGTGCGGTTCGGCAAACGGCGGTACGTCGGTGATCCGATCAATGCCGTGCGCATTTTCAACGAGAAGGAGGTGGACGAGCTCGTCCTGCTCGATATCGATGCCACCGCAGAGCGCCGCGAGCCACACTTTGCCGAGGTGGAAGAGGTATTGTCCGAGGCTTTCATGCCGGTTGGCTACGGGGGCGGCATTACGTCGATGTCTCAGATCGAGCGTCTCTTCAAGCTCGGCGTCGAGAAGGTCATCCTGAACTCGGTCCTGGCGCAGACGCCGCAATTACTCACGGAAGCCGCACAGGCGTTCGGATCGCAGAGCATCGTGGCCAGCCTGGACGTCAAGAGGGACCTGCTGGGTCGGCGCATCGCCTACACGCACGGGGGTAGGCGCAAGCTTCCGGGCGAGCCGTTGGAGCTGCTGCGCGGCTGGCAGGACCGCGGCGCGGGCGAGGTCATCATCAACTCCATCGATCGTGATGGGACGCGGCGCGGCATGGACATCGATTTCATTGCGCAGGCGGCCGCAGCCGTGGACGTGCCCGTGGTTGCCGTCGGCGGTGCCGGGGAGCCGGGTCACCTCGTCGCTGCACTGCAGGCCGGTGCTTCCGCGGTGGGTGCCGGTTCCATGTTCGTCTTCCATGGCGTCCACCAGGCAGTCCTGATCAGCTACATCGACCGCGCGGA
>CBJLQC010000324.1:0-3869 GCA_966424955.1 uncultured bacterium
ACCTTATGGGTCGGGAGAGCCGGGGGCAAGCAATTCGTACGAGGATGCGGGCGGCCGGAGTCGGACGTGAAGTGTTATGGAGCAGTAGGACGTATTTCTGGACCAGTTTTACGTACACGAACACGGACACGCATACGGGTAGGCTGCGAGGACGCCCAGCGTGTCTGAACACGAAGTAGTGAGAGGATTCACAGCCGCGTTCACATGTGCGTGTCCGTGTTTGTGTGGAATGGCAGTTGCCCATAGCGGCCGGTATGTTGCCTCGTCGCCGGCGGGGCGTTTCCCTTTGCAGGCGTCAAACTGAAAAGGATTTTCATGCGATCGAGGATCATGGTGGCTGCTGCCGTAGCCACCTTTTTGTTTGGCTCGGCAGGTCGCGCGCAGGTACACACGCATCATCCGGGTCCGGATCCGGTGCACCAGGGACACGGCCGTATGAGCATGGTGGACTTCGGCGGTGGGTGGATGGCACTCGGCATGGCGCAGGTGTTTCCGACCATGTCGGTCACACTGCCATCGGATGAGGGCACGGCGCTCGAGCCGACGGGCTTTTACCTGACGCAGCCCGCGCTGATGCTCAACGTGGAGTCACCGGGTTCGCGGGTCGTGCTGCGCACCACACTGAATCTGGAGGGCGTGACGCAACCGAATGGGGAGCTCACTTACGGCGGCTGGGGTGAAGGCTTTCTCGACAAGCGTCATCCGCATACCTATCTGCACGAGCTGATGCTCAGCTACAACCTGCGCGGCGACGAGAATCACGGTCTGTCGATTTCCGCGGGCAAGGGTTTCGCGCCGTACGGGACGGACGACCCAATGATGCGGCCCGTGCTCAAATATCCGACCAACCATCACCTCTCCCAGATTCTCGAGCGCTGGACGGTAAATGCGGCCTGGGCGTCGCCGCGCTGGAGCCTGGAAGCCGGGGTGTTCGGCGGCACCGAGCCGACCGGTCCGGCGGACCTGGGCAACATCGAGAGTTTCGGCAACTCGTTTTCCGCGCGGCTGACGCATCGCGTCGGTGCGGGCGTGATGGGTGCGTGGCCGTGGGAATTCGCGGCGTCCTTCGGGCGCGTGGTCGAGGAGCACGATGCCGAGGCAAGCGCGACGAATCTCTACAATGCGGCCGTCCGCCACGAGCACGATCACGGAGACGTGCACATGTACGCGCTGCTCGAGGCTTCGTTCAGCGATCCAGAAGCGGACGATGGTTATTACTCGATTGTAGCGGAAGGCAGTTTGCAGCGCGGACGGCACAAGCCGTACGGCAGGATCGAGTATGCGACGCGTCCCGAGTACGCGCGCGAGGGTGTGGCAGGCAGCGACGCGTTCTTCCGCTACGATCACGACGACCATCCGATCGGCAGCACGCGCTGGCTGATCCTGAGTGCGGGTTACGGCTATACGGCAACGACGCTGCCATGGGGGATCCGGCCGTACGTTGAGGCGCAATACCATCGCGTCGAAGCGGATCGCGGGCCGGTCGTTCCCGAGCAGCTGTTCGGGCGCGCCAGCTTCTGGTCGCTCTCGGCCGGATTTCGGATCTTCCTGGGCGGCGATCCGATGCGCATGGGTGCGTATGGCATTCTGGATCCCATGACCATGATGCACCGCATGCAGATGATGAGCGCGGACGCAGCGCCATCATCCCATCAGCACTAGGCGGCCGGTACGTCAGGGATTTCCTGACGCGCGGACCTTGCGGGAGCTTTAGATTCCAAGCGGGTATAAGGGCGCACGGATGAAAGGAATCATGAAGCGCCGGTACGGCATCACGGCATTGTTCACGCTCATTGCGCTGGTCCTCTCGTTTACCGGGACGGCGTTCGCATCGGCGTGCGCAAGTGCGCCGGACGCCCGGGCGGGCGCAGCGTCGCATGCGGAGCATGAGGGCATGCCCGGGAATCCGGCGCACGATCACGATTCCAACCAGTCCATGCCAGACTGCCCGCTGAGCATGCTGGCCGGTTGCGCGACCGCGCCATCGCTGGCTGCCGACGCGAGCATTACGCTGGTCGCTGCCGCGGAGATCGTCATTGCGGCCGCCGCGCCGGAAGATGTACTCGAGCACATCCGCACCAACATCATCTTTCACCCTCCTCGCTTCTAACACGTAGCCGGTTTCCGGATGTACTACCGGAGCCAGGACGGCAGTGAGTCTGCCGTTCTGTGATCGAGCAACGTGAGGAAGCGAATCATGAAATCCCTGAAAGTTGGTCTGACCGCAATGCTGGTGTTTGCGGTGTGGGCTGCCGACGCCGCGCTGGCGCAGGCACCGGCCGCGCCGCCGCCGCTGCGGCTCAGTGACGTATATCAGACGGCGCGTGCGCAGAATCCGCGGCTGGCCGCGGCGCGCGAACTGGTCGTGGCGCGCCGTGCCCTGGAAGCGGGCGCCGGTCTGCCCCCCGATCCGCAGGTGCGGGTAGGGGCGATGAACCTGTCGCTGCCCAGCCTGTCCGCCGACATGCCGACGTCGATGGCGCCCGCGCTCGAGGTGATGCAGATGCTGCCCATCGGCAAGCTGGGCGTGAGCAAGCGGATCGCACAGCAATCGACCGCGATCGCGCGCGCGGACGCCGACGAAGCGTGGTGGGAAGTACGCGCGGAAGCAGCCATGGCCTTCTACGAGGTTTACCGGGCGGACCGCGAGCTCGCGATCATGCGCGAGACGCTCAAGCTGATGCAGGATTTCCGGAAAGTCGCGCAGGCGATGTATGCGGCGGGTCAGGGCCGGCAGGCGGATGTACTGCGGGCGGGCGTCGAAGTGGCGCGCATGCAGGCCGAGATCAAGCGCATGGAGGCGATGCGCGTGGGTGCGGGCGGACGCCTGAATGCCACCCTGAATGAGCCGGCCGATGCCTCGCTCGGAGCGCCCCAGCTGCCTGAGCTGCCCCGGCAGATTCCGACGGTGGATACGCTGCGCGGGTGGGCGGAAGCAGCGCGGCCGATGCTGGCGCGCGGCCGCAGCGAAATCGAGCAGGCGTCAGCACGGCTGCAGCTGGCGCGCAAGGAGATCATCCCGGACGTCTCGATTGGTGTGCAATACGGCCAGCGCCGCGCGGTCGCGGCGACCATGGATCCCGCGCTTCCGCCCGAGTACGGCACCGAGCGCATGGGCAGTGTCATGCTGGGTTTCAGCATCCCGCTGTTCGCGGGTAAGCGGCAGCTGAAGATGCGCGAAGAAGCCGAAGCCATGCGCCAGATGGCGACGGCCGACCTCACGCGCATGCGCGCACTCGTGGATGCCAAACTGATCGAGCTGACTGCCGCGCTCGAGCGCAATCGCAGCCTGATGGAGCTGTATCGCACGGACGTGCTGCCCCAGGCGCAGGCCGCCGTGCAGTCGGCGTTCTCTTCCTACCGCGTGGGCCAGGTCGATTTCATGACGCTGGTCGACGCGCAGATGACGGTCAACAAGTACAACCAGGAGCTCGCCGCGCTGCAGGCCGATTACGGTGCCGGCATCGCCGAGCTGGAAATGACGATCGGGCGTGAGCTGCCGGTAACGTCGGTGCTCACGGCGGAGGGCAATTGAATATGCGCAAGCAAATGGTGGTATCGATCGCTATCGTCGCGCTGTCGGGCGCGGCCGTGGGAGTCTATGCCTTGAGCGGCGGCGAACGGAAAGCGGGCGGCAGCGCGGGCGGGCACCAGCACGGTGCCGGGCCCAGCACCGAAGCGGCCGCGCCGGTGCGTCTGACGTCCGAGCAGGCGCAGCGCATTGGCGTCACATACGCAACTGCGGAAGCGGGGCCGATGATCAGCGTAGTGCGTACGGTGGGCGACGTCGCTTACGACGAAACCCGGCTGGTCAACGTCAATCCAAAGATCGAGGGGTGGGTCGAGAAGCTGTACGTCGACTTCACCGG
>CBJLQC010000325.1:0-3864 GCA_966424955.1 uncultured bacterium
ACTCGCCTTCAGCTCACGTAGTTCCGGGCCGGTCACCGCGCCGATCGCGGTCGTCGCGGTCAGCGCGCGCTGCGCGGCGCCCGTCGCCGTCACCACCACACCATTCAGCGCAATCGGCGATTCGGTGAGCGTGAATCGTAATGCGATGGTGGTGTCCGCTACCGCGATGGCGCTTTCCGCGGTGACGTATCCCAGCTGCTCGACCAGGACCCGATAGGATCCGCGCGGTATGCCGGCGAGGCGAAAATGGCCTTGCGCATCCGTGAGCGCGCCGTGAGAGGTTCCGTCCAGCCGTACGGTGGCGCCCGTTACCGCCACCGCGTCCGGGGTTTGCACCACCCCGGTTATGACACCCTGCGCGGCCGCGCTCGCCGTCATCACGACCGCGCTCGCAGCGGCCAACAGCGCGCTGCCTAAAAATCGTTGCATGTCTCTCTTCCCGTAATAGCCGTGGCGCGCCTGTGCCGCTGCACAGTCGCTCCGCGTATGTGGTGGATTCAGCTGGGATTAGAGAGAAGCGGGTGGTGCCGTGGAGTAGGGAAGCAGATGGGGCTGCCATGCCTCGCGCACCTGCTCGGCGGGCGTGACGCGCTGTTGCGTTCGTGCGGACGCAGTCGTGACATCTACGTCGGCGGCGGTGGGCAGAAGGGCCGCGCCGGACAGCGCGCAGGCACCGACACAGGTGCAGCCTTCGGCACCCTGCTGTTCGTCGCCATCGCCATGCCCGTGGTGCGCCCCCTGGCCCTGGGCGGCCGGCGGCGCGCCATCGTGGTGCGCGCAGCGGTGCCACCCGAATGCGTCCGCGCCGCTGCTGAGGAGCAGCAGGATCACGCCGGCCGAGGCCAGCAGTTTCCGCAGGAACGGGGACGAATGGAGCATAGCCGCGTGAGGATGATAATCAATTGCAACGGGCCGGGCCACCGGCCCGGCCCGTTGCCATCGAAAATCGGTGAGGTTCTGGATCAGTATTCGCCGCGGGCGCGTGAGCGGATCAGCTCGCTGACACCCAGCTGCTCGCCTGCCTGCTTGTTGGCTTTCCGGATGAAGCTCGCGGTAATGCCGTGGTTGCGCAGCCGCACGAGGTCGCGGATGTCGCAGGAGCCGTAGCCCAATTCGTAAATGGACGAGGCGTATTCGGCGTCGACGTCGTTATCGAGCAGCAGGTAATACTCGGCGGCGCTCAGGTCACGCAGGCCAATGCTTTTCAGCTGCTGCACGTACTCCATGGTCAGCCCGCGGCTGCGCGCCTTCATGAACTCGGGCAGCGTCAGGCGAAAACCTTCCGCGCGCATGGCCCGCACGTAATCCGCATCCACACCCACTTCGCGCAGGCGCAACAGCGCGTCCACGCTCAGTCGCCCGAAGCCGACACCGGCCAGGTCGCGCACGAATTCGGGGCTGGCGCCGTGCTCGAACAGCCGGGCCGCATCGGCGGCACTCGGCCGGCCTGCAATGACACGACGCAGCTGCCGCAGGTCGGCAATCGTGATGTCGTTCACCGCGAAGGTCAGCTGATGCTGCGGCTCGAGCTTCTGGTAGCCGAGCTTCTCCACCGCGCGCTTGTAGCTGGTGCTGGGAATGAACTCGAAGGTGCCGGAGCCGCGCAGGTCGCGCGTCGCGCCGTCGAAGCGGAAGGTGCCTGCGTTGCGCTGCAGCTCGAAGCCGATCGCGCGTTTGTCGCGCCGCAGATCGCTCAGCTCGGCGAGCGTGAAGCTGTGACCGTAGAGTGTGAACCCGCGGTCGCGCTCGACGCGCATGTTCAGGAAGACGACGCTCGGACGGAACTGTCCGTCCCACGTGCCCAGCACACCGTCGGCAAAGCGGGCACCAGTGGTGGGCGCATCCGTGGTAATACCGATGCCGACTGAGAACAGCAGGGGGTAGAGGCTGATCATGGATCCTCCTGGGACTAACTATTAGAACGTCGGCCGCGGCGAAAAGGTTGCCATCAGGGACGACCTTGGGACGAATCGACGCGCCGCTCAGCTCGAGTAATACGAGGCGTTCTCTCCGATGTAGCCTTCCGTGAGGTCGCAACCGTATGCGGTGGCAACACCTGCGCCCAGTCCCAGGTCCACGGTCAGGGCCACTGGATCGCCGCGCAGGACCTCGCGCAGGGCGGCGTCATCGAAGCCGGCACGCATGCCGCCCTGGATGACGACCGTGCCGTTGATGTCGGCGCGCACCGCGTCGCGATCGATGGTCGCGTCGAAATTCTTGCCGATCGCCATGAGGATGCGTCCCACGTTGGGATCGGCACCGTAGGCCATGGTCTTGATGAGTGGCGAGTTCACGATCGCCTTGGCAATGCGGCGCGCTTCTTCCTGCGACGCCGCGCCCGTCACCTGCACGCGTAACAGCTTCGTCGCGCCCTCGCCGTCGCGCGCCAGGATCTCCGTCATGCGGATGCACGCGGCGGCCAACGTCTGATAAAACGCATCGGCGTCCACCGCGCCGGTGCGGCCGTTGGCGAGGATGGCGCAGGTGTCGGAGGTGGAGGTGTCGGAATCGTCCGACAGCATGTTGAAGGAGACATGCGCGGCGCGCCGCAGCATGTGATCGAGCCGGTGCGCGTCCAGCTCGGCATCGGTCAGGATGTAGACGAGCATCGTCGCCATATTCGGCTCGATCATGCCGGCACCCTTGGCCAGGATGGTGAGCGTGGCCTTGCCCACCGTCGTGGAAATGGCCTTGGGATGGCGGTCGGTCGTCATCATGCCGCGCGCCGCGACCAGCGGATCGCTCTGCAGCATCGCCTTCATGCCCAGGAGACCGCGCTCGATCTTCTCGATGGGCAACGGCACACCGATCACACCGGTCGAGCTCATGAGCACGTGCGCCGGATCGACGCCCAGCTCCTTCGCGGCGGCCGCGCCCATGCGCCGGGCATTGGCGATGCCCGCGGAGCCGGTGCCTACATTGCTCACGCGGCTGTTGACGACGATGCCTTGCAGCTTGCCGGCGCGGATCAGCTCCCGGCCGACAATGACCGGCGCGCCCGGGAACTGGTTGCGCGTAAAGATGGCCGCGGCGGCGGCCGGCGTATCCGAGTAGATGAGCGCCAGGTCCGGCTCGCTCGGCTTCAACCCGCAGTTGGTGGTTGCGCAGCTGAAGCCGAGCGGCAGTACCGGCGTTTCGTGAAAGGCGATCTGCACTATCCCTGGAGGGCCGCCATGGCGAGCGAGGGCAGCGCGATCAGTGCCCACACGATCGCGGCCGTGATGGCCGCCTTGCCCCGGGGCATGCCCACGACGTGCATCAGGCCGATCGCAAACAGCACGGCAATCCAGATGGCGAAAAGGTCGGTGCGCCCCAGCACGGCGCGCAGGACCGGATCACGCCCCACGTCGATGAAGCGCAGCAACCCGAAGGAAGCATCCGTGCCGGTGGCGGTACCCCCCATCACACTCTTCAGGAACGCGGCCACGCCCACCACCAGCGTCTGCACGACCGTGATGTAGTGCGCGAACGTCGTGATGATCAGGCTCTCCCGCCAGCTCGCATGCCCGTCGAACAACACCGCCACGAACTTGAGGGCGAGCGCGGTGCCCGCCACCATGATCAGGTACATGATCGGCGCCATCACGCCGAACACGTACTTCATGACGTTCGCGCTCTGCTGGATCTGCGCCGCCGTGGTCTCGGGCGGCGCATTCTCCACCATCGACGCCTCGATCATCGGGCCGGTGACGGGCAGCATCACGTAGTACAGCACCAGGCCGACAATCGCGAGAATCAGGAACGGCCGGCCCCACGATTCGCCTTTCCGGCGATCGAAAAGCTGACCAGGCGAGAAAATGACGTCGATGAAGTCTTCCCAGCGCGACGCCCTTTCCGGCGCGGCACCGACGACGTTGTCGGTTT
>CBJLQC010000326.1:0-3848 GCA_966424955.1 uncultured bacterium
ATAATCAATGTCCTGCGCGCGTACGTCCGCATCGTCTCGTGCAATGCCAAACCGGAGCGCGCGCTGTGCTCGCTGCTCGACATTCTGCCATGCAGCGTCATCGGCGTTGATGATGGCGGCACCACCGTCCCGGATGAGATCGACGAGGCTTTCCTTGGCCGCGCGGTACGCTTCCAGGGTGCCGTGATAGTCGAGATGATCGCGCGTGAGATTGGTAAAAACCGCAGCGTCGAAGCGGAGCGCGTGAACGCGTCCTTGATCAAGAGCATGGGACGACACCTCCATCGAAATTGCCGTGACGCCGCGCTCTGCCAGCTGCGAGAGGACGCGCGCCAGCTCGACCGGACCGGGCGTGGTGAGCGACTCGACGGCCAGCGCTTTGCCGTCCGGGAGAAAAATGCCGAGCGTCCCGATCAGCGCGGCCGAGTAGCGCGCACTCAGCAGATGGCGCATGATCCACGCGGTCGTCGTCTTGCCGTTCGTGCCGGTCACGCCCGCGAAGACCAGGCGCGCAGCCGGATCGCCGAATACCAGGTTGGCGGCCACCGCTGCCGCGCGCCGGCCATCCCTCACCACTACCTGCGGGACCGTCACGTCCGGGATGTTGCGCTCGACGAGCAGAGCAACCGCGCCGCTCCGTACTGCGCTCGCCGCGAAATCGTGACTGTCGCGCGTTGTGCCCTGCCACGCGCAGTAGAGATCACCCTGATGGACCGCGCGGCTGTCATCGGTAATGCCGGTGACATTCGCCGCGTCGCTGGTTGCGCCGAGCAACAGGTCGCGCGCCTGCAGGCCGTCGATGATCGCGCGCAAACTCGTCATGGCGACGCCTCGCCTGCGATGACGCGCGCCCGGTCGCCGGAAACGGACAGTCCCGTGACGACGCCGCTGCCGACGATCTGCACACGAAAACCGACCGCGTGCAGCAAACGCACGGCGTCACGCACGCTCAACCCCGCAACTTCAGGAACGACCCGCGCGCCCGGCGCGCTGGGCGCGGCCTTGGGCCGGCCGGCATTCAGCACGAATACGAAGGGACCACTCGCCGGGCGTTTGGCGACCGGCGCCACGGCTGACGGTCCCAGCTCACGCGTCGTAAGCGGCGGTGGCGCGGCGGTCGCCACCGCGCGTTTGTCGAGCGGCGTGTTGCGCGCGGCCAGCGCCCCCCCCAGCGTCGCCCGCGTTACCGGCCCCGCCGTTACGCCGCCGTAATACACGCCCTGTGGGCTTTCCAGCTTGACCAGGAATACCAGCTGCGGATCTTCGGCCGGGAAGAAGCCGGCGAACGATGCCGTGTAGGAACCGCTCTCGTAATGACCGGCCCGGAAGCTTCGCGCGGTGCCCGTCTTGCCGGCGACGGCGTACGGACCGAGCGCGGCGTTGCCGCCCGTGCCCGTGTTCACGACGTCGATCAGGACTTTGCGAATGTCGTGCGCGACGCGCTCCGGAACGACGCGCCGCACGACGCGTGGCTCGAGATGTTGCTCCACACGCGCATCGCGCGAGCGGATCTCGCGCACCAGGCGCGGCTCCATGAGCACGCCGCCATTCGCGATCGTGGCATAGGCCATGACCATCTGCAACGGTGTGACCGAGATCTCGTAGCCGATCGCCAGACTGGCTTGCGAGTACTTGGACCACTGCGCCGGACGCCTGAGCCGGCCCGGCGATTCGGACGGATACGTGATCGTCGTCGGCACGCCGAAGCCGAACGCGCGCAGGTATTCGTACTGCGCCTCCGGCTCCAGCCGGCGCGAGAGCTTGGCCAGCGCGATGTTGGACGAGTGCTGCAACGCCCCCGCCACCGAGACCCAGCCCATGCCGTGCACGTCGCGCAACGTGCGTCCATCATTCGTGTAGGTGCCGTTCTCCGCGAACACACTGTCGGTCAGCCGCGCGGCCTTCTCGGCCAACAGCGTCGCCACCACGAAGGGCTTGAGTGTCGAGCCGGGCTCATAGGGCTCGGTCACGGCGCGCCAGTCAAACGTGTTCGTCCCGCGCACGGTCGCCGACGCCAGGATCTCCCCCGTGCGCGGATCCGCCAGCAGCAGATCGCCGCCCCGCGCGCGTGTGTCGCGCACCGCCCGGCGCAACGCCTCGCTGGCAATCTCCTGCAAATCCGAATCGATGGTCAGGTATAGATCACGACCAGGCTGCGGCGCCTGCGCCTGCACCATCGCGCCCGGGATCGCGCGACCGCGAGGTCCCCGCCGGACCAGCGCAATCCCGGGCCTGCCCGCCAACACGGAATCGAATTCCAGCTCGATGCCGCTCAACGCGGCACCGGTGGAGTTGACAGCACCGATGATTTCGGCCGCGATGCGCCCGCGCGGATAGAACCGGGCCTGCACCTCATCGAAGTGCACCCCATCGATGCCATCCAGCGCCTGCCGCACCGATGTGTTGTACCGACCGGGCAGCTGGACCCAGCGGCGTTGCGGATCGAGCGCCCGCTTAATGACTTTCTCGTTCAGACCCGTCAGCGTGCGCAGCTTCTTCGTGAGCGCGCGCCGGTTGGCTACTTCGCGCGGCGCGATACTGATACGGTACGCTTCGCTGCTGGCCGCCAGCGGAACGCCGTCACGATCGTAGATGGTGCCGCGCGGCGCCGGGATCACCGACTGTTTGGCGTGCTGCTCCTCCGCCCGCGCTTGCCACTCATTGGCGTCCGCGAGCTGCAGCTGGGCCGCGCGCAGCGAAAGACCGAGCGCCGCCAGCAGGATGCTGCCCAACAGCAGCCGGCGACGCCGTGCCGTGGCCGCCTGCGCGTTCTGCTTCCTGCTCATCGCGCTGCCCCGGTCATGGCAATGTTGGTGGCCGCGCCGACCGGCACGGCCGGGGCGCTGGGCTGCAACGGCACGATCACGATTTCGTGCGCAAACGGCACGCGCATGTGCAGACGGGACTCGGCAGCCGCTACCACGGATGCGCGGCTTTCCAGCTGTTCGATCGTGCGAATCAGCTCGGCGCGTTCCGCTTCCGCTACCGCGCGCCCATCACGAACGCGATCGAGCTGCCGCAGCGTTTCCAGCGCACGGCTCTGCCGCCAGATGACCATGGTCAGCGCGGCCAGGAGCGCCGCGAAACAGAGCGTCAGCCGAATCGTGCCGTTGTGCGAGCGCATCAGGCAGGACTCGCTTTCGGCGGGGCGGGGCGCGCCGCCTCCGGGCGTCGCGCGTGGTGATCGAAGTCGCTCGCTCGCTTCCACGCCCGCAGCTTGGCGCTGCGCGCGCGCGCATTACCGGCCACTTCATCGTCGGCGGGCACCAGCGGCTTCCGCGTGAGCGTCGTCCCCAGCGCGCGGCCGCGACACGTGCACACGATCGCCTCGGGTGGGCAAATGCAGCTGCGGCTCCACTCCCGGAACGCATCCTTGACGCGCCGGTCCTCCAGCGAGTGATAGGACAGCACGACCAGCACACCTTCGTCCTCCAGCCGGTCGCGCAATGCGGGCAGCGCGCGCTCCAACACGTCCAGCTCATCATTCACGGCGATGCGGAGCGCCTGGAAGATGCGCGCCTTGTCCTGCGGCTCGAGCCGCGGCCCAAGCGCGCGCTCCATGGCCGCCAACAGATCGTCGCTGGTGCGGAATGGATGTGTCTTGCGGTGCGCTACGATGTCGCGTGCCAGCCGGCGTGAGCGCCGCTCCTCGCCGAAGTAATAGAAGATGTCCGCGAGGTCTTCTTCCGAGAGGGTGTTCAGCAGATCCGCCGCGGTGGCGCCCGCGCCGCTCATGCGCATGTCCAGCGGGCTGCCCGTGCGAAAAGAAAAGCCGCGCTCGGCGGCATCTCCGGGATCCTCGTGACCCCGTTCGATTCTTTGAAGAAGGTTGCAGGCAGCATGTATCC
>CBJLQC010000327.1:0-3822 GCA_966424955.1 uncultured bacterium
TACGGTGACTCCATCTATTTTCACGGCGACGACGTGCTTTACGTCAACCTGTTCGTGCCATCCGAATTGCGCTGGAGGGAGCAGGGGCTGACGCTCCGGCAGACGACGGCGTTTCCCGATGCGGATAGCACCCGGTTCGAGATCACGGTGCAACGACCCGTTCGCCTGACGCTGAAGGTGCGCTATCCATCGTGGAGTGATGGCGCGGCCGTGCGCGTCAACGGGCGCCCGCTCGATTCGTCCGCGCAGCCGGGCAGCTACCTTTCGATCGAGCGAACCTGGCGCACCGGCGACGTCGTCGATGTGCACTTGCCCATGACGCTGCGCGTCGAGCCGCTGCCGGGTGCGCCCGACAAGATTGCGCTGCTTTACGGGCCGCTGGTGCTCGCCGGTCGGTTGGGCAGCGCAGGCATGTATGCGGGTGCCGATATCATTCAGAACGAGCGCACGATCGGCTCGATTCTGGAGGTGCCCATCGACGTGCCTCGACTCGCCGGCTCAGCCAGCAATGTGCTCGCGCATGTTCGACCGGTAGCGGGCGCGCCGCTCACGTTCGAGACGGTCGGGATCGGACAGCCGCGCGACGTCACACTGATTCCCTATCATCGCCTGCATCACGAACGTTACACGATCTATTGGTCACTGACATGATGCGCCCGGTTCAGCCGTGGCTGCCCTGGCTGGTTGGTGCGAGCCTCGCCCTGGCCGCCGCTGACGACGCAGCCGCGCAGACGGTGGCCAGCCCCAACGGCAACGTGGTCGTGACTTTCCGGGTGGATGAGCGCGGTGTCCCGCGTTACCGCGTTACACTGGCCGGCGAGCCGGTACTCGAGGAATCGAGGCTCGGGCTGCGCCGCGCTGATGCCGACTTCAGCGCAAGTCTGCGTGTGCGGAAAGTGTCCGCCGCGCAGTCCGTGACCGACCGCTACGAAACGCTCACGGCCAAGCGCCGGCACAACGAATACCGCGCGCGGCGTCGCGCTTTCCACCTGGTCACGCCCGCGGGCAAACCGCTGGACATCGTCTTCCAGGTATCGAATGACGGCGTAGCCTTTCGCTACGTGTTTCCGGATACCTCAGCGAAGCTGCGCCGGGTGACCGAAGAGCTGACGTCGTTCCGACTGCCGCGCGATGCGCGCGCGTGGTTACAGCCGATGCAAGTAGCGAAGACCGGCTGGGGCGGCTCCAACCCCGCGTATGAAGAGTTCTATCAGCAGGACATCGCCGTCGGGACGCCTTCCACGCTCGGCGCAGGCTGGGTGTTTCCGGCACTGTTCCGCTCCGGCCGGCACTGGCTGCTGTTGAGCGAGACCGCGCTGGAAAGGAGCTATGCAGGTGCGCGCTTGCGGCATGAGTCGCCTGCCGGCGAGTACACGATTGGCTTCGCCGATGCGCGGGAAACGCGTGGCTCGGGTCCGGTCGAACCGGCGTCCACGCTGCCCTGGTCCACGCCCTGGCGAATCATCGTGGCCGGCTCATTGGCGACCATCGCCGAATCGATGCTCGGCCTCGACCTGGCGACGCCGCCGCTGCTCGCGCCGGCCGCCGCCATCGTTCCGGGCAAAGCTTCGTGGAGCTGGCCCCTGCTGGGCGATGCGCACACCGTGCTGGCTACCCAGAAGGAGTTCGTCGATTATGCCGCCCGCATGGGCTGGGGCTACACGCTGGTCGATGCGCTGTGGGACACGCAGATCGGTTACCAGGGTGTCGCAGAACTGGTGGATTACGCGCGTGCCCGACAGGTGCGCGTGCTGCTGTGGTATAACTCCGCCGGGTCGTGGAACACGACGCCGCAAACCCCGCGCGACCGCATGCTGACCCACGAGTCGCGCATCGCCGAGTTCGAGCGCATCAGCCAGCTGGGTGTCGCCGGCGTGAAGATCGACTTTTTTGGTGGCGATGCGCAGGACATGATAGGCTACTACCACGCCATCCTGCAGGATGCTGCACCCTTCGGCCTGCTCGTCAACTTCCATGGTGCCACGCTGCCGCGCGGCTGGTCGCGCACTTACCCGCATCTCATGACCATGGAAGCGGTGAAGGGGCTGGAATTCGCGACCTTCGCGCAGACGAACGCGGATCAGGTGCCCACCCATGCGGCCATGCTCCCCTTCACGCGCAACGTATTCGATCCGATGGATTACACGCCGATGGTCCTCGATCGACTGCCGCGCACCGAGCGCCGTACGACCGCGGCCGCCGAGCTGGCGCATGCCGTCCTTTTCACCTCGGGCATCCAGCACTACGCCGAGACGCCTGCGGGTATGGCCAAGGCGCCTGCTTACGTCCGCGAATTCCTGCGCGATATTCCCGCCATTTGGGAAGATGTCCGATTACTGGCGGGTTTCCCGGGACAATATGTAGTTCTGGCGCGGCGCAGCGGCCGGTCATGGTGGATTGCGGGAATCAACGGGGGCGCCGCGCCGCGTGATGTCTCAATCGACTTGCGCGCGTTGACGCGTGCCGAGAGCGCGACCGTGATCACGGACGGCAGCGACGCGCTCGGATTCGGCAGACAAAGTCTGCCCCTGTCTGCCGACCGCAGGCTGCACCTGGTACTGCGACCGTTCGGCGGATTTGTGGCGACGATCGCTGAATAGGTTTGGCTCGCCTTCCGACAGCGCGGTTTACCGCACGCCGAGCAGCACTTCCATTGTGAGCTGATCCAGCCGCTCGTACGCGTAGCCCGCATCGCGGATCGGCTGCAGGTCGAACGGCTCATCCTTCAGCTTGCTCGCGCCCGCCGCGCTGAACGGCTCGTGCCGGCGACCGCCGCCACGCTGCTCGAGTGCATCGAGCAATGCCCGGATCTCGGCATCGGCATGGAACTGCGCGACCTTCTCCTTGAAGATCAGATACATGCGCATGCTCCCTGCGGCAAAATCCCAGACGCCCTGTTCATCCTCGGTGCGATAGGCATGGCTGTCGAAGTGGCGCATGCCATCCCACTGCGCGTCTTCCAGCAGCTTGACCAGGAAGAACGCTGCTTTCGGATCGTCGCTGCCGAAGCGCAGGTCCTGGTCGAAGCGGCCAGGCTTCTGCCCGTTCAGGTCGATGTGGAACAGCTTGCCCGCGTCCAGCGCTTGCGCCACACCGTGCGAAAAGTCCAGGCCCGCCATGTGCTCGTGCGCGGTTTCCGGATTGAGCCCCACCATCTCAGGGTGATCGAGCGTGTAGATGAACGCGAGCATGTGGCCGGTCGTCGGCAGGAAGATGTCGCCGCGCGGCTCGTTCGGCTTGGCTTCCAGCGCGAACTTTAAATCGAACCTCTGGGAGGGTACGTACTCACACAGATAGTTCAGCGCATCGCGGAACCAGCCCAGCGCGCTGCGCGGATCCTTCGCCGCGTTGGTCTCCACCCCCTCGCGTCCACCCCAGAAAACGTACGTCGTGGCACCCAGCTCGACACCGAGATCGATGGCACGCATCGCTTTCTGGATCGCGTAGGCGCGCACGCGCGCGTCGCTGCTCGTGAACGCGCCATCCCGAAAGACCGGATCGCTGAAAAGGTTGGTGGTCGCCATCGGCACACGCATGCCGGTGGCGGAAAGCGCGGCCTTGAACTCACGCACGATGCGGTCGCGCTCCCCCGCCGACGCATCGCGCGGCACCAGGTCGTTGTCGTGCAGGTTGACGCCGTACGCTCCGAGCTCGAGCCCCGCAAGAAGGTCGAACAGCTGATGGCGGCGCGCGACGCCATCCTCGCCGCGCTCCTCGAGGCGGTCGAGGTCCCGCTGCCCGAAGGCGTCGTCTCGGGAGCCCTCGCGGACCACTTCCAGGACGGTCACGGTGACGATGACCACCGGTCGGAGTACGAGGGCC
>CBJLQC010000328.1:0-3817 GCA_966424955.1 uncultured bacterium
GGTCATGTCGTGGCTGGCCGGAATCGTGGATGTCAGTAGCAGCTCGGCATGTACCAGCCAGAGGATCGCCACGACGCAAGCCGCCGGCAGCAGCCACCAGGCGCGGGCGTGCAACCGGCCGTCGTCAGAGAAAGGCGAAACGATCACCGAATTTCGACGACGGGGTGTGGCTGTGCACTCATGCGCGGATGCCGTCGCGCCAGGCGCAGCCGCACACCCTCGCGTAACAGCTCGAATGATACGCCGAAGAAGCCGACCTGCGACGGCCGATGGCGGACCGTGCGCACGCCGATCTCCTCACCACGCGCGCCGGCGCGATGCAACGCAAACAACACCTCTGTGTCCCAGAACCAGCCTTCACTGACAATGCGAGGCAGCACCGGACGCAGACAGTCCGCGCGAAAGAGCTTGAGACCTGCCTGATGGTCGCTGAACGGCGTGTCGAGTATGCGGCGGATCAAATGGTTGTAGCAGTACGTGGCCAGGCGCCGCAGCCGGGAACGGCGCGGGTCGGGCAGCGTTTTCACGCCGATCGCGAAATCGGCGCCGTCACGCACAGCGTCAAGGCAGGGGAGCAGATACTTCGGGTCGATCTCCAGGTCGGCATCGATAAAACCCACGATCGAGCCGCGCGCGGCCGCCATACCGGAAGACAGCGCCCGCCCCTTTCCGGGCAGCGCATTTCGCACGAGCCGCAGATCCGGACGGGTCCGCCGCTCGACGATCCGCGCCGTGCCGTCCTCGGAAGCGGAATCGCTGACGATGATTTCCCAGGTCACGTCGCTGCCCCGCAACACCTTTTGCAGGCGCACCAGCGAACGGGCGATCAGGGCGCTCTCATTGCGGGCCGGCACGACCACCGAGAGCACGGGCGCGCTGGAATCGCGGTTGTCAGCGGGGTCGGCGGCCGTCACCTGGCTCCTTGCGTGAGATGTAACCGCCTGAATTTAATAGCGTTGGACGGCCCCCAGAATAGCGGCGCAGGATCTACCCGTATTTGGAATTGTTGGCCGCTTTCCAGTTTTGCGTGTTTGCCTGACTGACATTCGCCAGGGGCGTAGTGTATCATGGTAGCGCACGCCGGCGCCGGATCGGTCTTCCGTGAGGGCGTCGCCGGGCCGTACGGTGGAACATGACGGCCGGGCAACCAGTACTTCAAGTTGCTTCGTCGTCTCCCGGAGGCGTTATGACGGCCCTATTGCTCAGCCTGCACCTGGTCGTGGCTCCCGCCATGGCTGGGATTTCTCATTCCCAAAGCCCGTCGTGGTCAGCCTTCTTCGGCTGTTGGCAAGCCGAGGGTGCGCCCGCCAATGAGCTGGTGTGCATCGGTCCGGCCCGCGGCGGCGTGCGGCTCGCCACCCTGGTTGATGGAACCGTGCGCGATGAATCGCAGATCCTGGCGGATGGCATCGCGCGCGTCGTGCGGCAGGCGGGGTGCAGCGGTACCGAACGCGCCCGCTGGTCGAATGACGGCCGGCGCGTCCTGCTCGATTCCGATGTCAGCTGCGCCAGCGCGGCGCGGCGCACCGTGCGTGGCATGTTCGCGTTTGTCGCGCCGGATGAGTGGGTCAGCGTGCAGACCGCCTCGCAGGGTGACAGCACCGCGACGCGTGTCGTGCGCTTCCGCGCGGTCGAGCGCGTGCCGGCCGGCGCCGGCGCGTTTGCCGCGAGTCGCTCGTTCAGCGAGGCGCTGCTCGACGTCGACGAGGCGGATGTCTCGGAAGCCGTCGAACACCTCGGCGCCGCCGCCGCCCAGGAGTGGATGCGCGTGGCCGGTGAGCCGTACCAGGTCGCCTATCAGCAGCAGGATGTAGCGACCAGCTCGGCACTCGAGCAGGTGGCGCGCATGTCCAACCCGGTCGAGGTGCGTGAAGTCGTGCAGGTCGTCGAGCGGCCCGTGTACGTATACAACAATCCGTATGTCGTCGATTACCACTGGTACTACTCGCCCTGGGGCTACGGCTATCGCTACCACGACTGGTACTGGGTGCACCGCCCGGTGGTCGTGATTCGCTGGCCGATCGTCATCCATCGTAACACGCACTATCACCCGTATTGGTATCGCGACCGTTACGACTGGTACCGCGACCGGTATTGGCGCTACGGCCGTGACGACCGGTATGGACGCGACGACCGCTACGACCGCGACCGCGATGACCGCTATGGGCGCGACGACGATCGCGGACGCGGCCGGGTCACGCGCGACGGCTACTCGAGTGGTCGCGAGCGGGCCGTGCCGGTAACACCGGCGCGCACGCCGTACGGCGCGCGGACGGAGTCGCCGCGCTCCAGCTCCGGGGGCGTGGTGCGACAGGCAACACCGCGCGAGCCGCGCGCCGGCGGCAGCACACCGCAGCGCTCGAGCACGACGTCACGCAGCAACCCATCGCGCGGCTCGTCGGACTCGCGCGGAACGACAACGCGCACGGCTCGTGCGCGGGGCAGCGATTGAGGCGAGGAACCATGAAAACCATGAAACTGCTGGTCCTGGGCGGGGCCGCGCTCGCTCCGCTGCTGTGTGCTGCGCCGGCCGCTGCGCAGGACGGCTATCTGCTCGGTACGCCGCTCGGCTCGCTTACGGTACGGCTGGGTGGCGCGCATCCGGCGGCCAACGATGACCTGTTCCGCTTCATGACGGACAACCTGACGCTCGGCAAGGGTGATTTCGCTTCCTTCGCCGCGGGCATCGATCTGAACGTGAAAGTGCACCGGCAGGTGGATTTCACGGTGGGGTTCACCACTGCGCAGATGGAGGCGCGCTCCGAGTTCCGCGATTTCGTGGAAGACCCCAACAACCTGCCGATCGAACAGACCACCGAGCTGGTGCGCACGCCGGTGACGGCCGGCCTGCGCGTGCACCTCACGCCGCGCGGCCGCTCGCTGGGCCGCTACGCTTTCGTGCCCAACAAATTCAACCCCTACGTGGGCGCAGGCGGCGGCGTCATGTATTACCGCATCGAGCAGGACGGTGATTTCGTCGATTTCGAGACGCTCGACATCTTCACCGACAACTTCTACGATGAGGGCTGGACCCCGACGTGGTACGCCGCGGCGGGCACGGACGTCTGGCTTTTGTCGCGCCTCGGCCTCAACGTGGAGGCGCGCTACAACTGGGCGAAAGACGAGCTGAACGGTGACTTCGCTGATTTCGACAACATCGATTTGCGCGGGTTGCAGTGGTCCATCGGGGTTACGCTCCGCTAAAGGGCGAGGTACTTATGCGTAAGCAATTGCTGATGACGACGCTTTTCACCGCCGCACTCGCCTCGGCCGCCGCTGCGTCGCCAGCCGACGACGCGTGGCTCGCCTTCGTCGGCTGCTGGCGTGCGGATGGCGACACGTCGGAACGAACGCTGTGCGTCATACCGGAAGGCGATGGCGTGCGCAGCATCATCCTGAATGCCGGCCGCATCGAGTCCGAGACGCGCATCGTCGCGAACGGGCAGCCGCGGAGCATCAATCAGGAAGGTTGTACGGGTACGGAAACCGCGAGCTGGTCGGCCGACCGGCAGCGCGTGTTCATCAATGCCGAGCTGAACTGCGGCAATGGTGTGACGCGCAAGGTGAGCGGCATCTTCGCCGCGCTGGGCGGCAATAAATGGACGAGCGTGCAGTCCATCACGACGGGCGGCAACACGAGCATGCACACGGTCCGCTATGTCGAAGCTGCACCGACCGACCTGCCTGGTGACATCACTCGTGCCTTGAGTGGCAACCGGCTGGCGCGCGAGACGGTTCGCTACGCGGCCGCTTCTCCGCTCGACCTGGCCGATGTGAAGGATGCGGTCGCGCATGTCGAGGCCAAGACGGTCGAAGG
>CBJLQC010000329.1:0-3806 GCA_966424955.1 uncultured bacterium
TGGAGGCGGTCCTCGAGGAAGCGATCCGCAAAGCCCTGGCTACCGTCCAAAGCTCCGCCACCTTCGACACGCGTCCGGTACTGCCGCAGCTCGAAGCAGCACGCGAGCCGTGGACGGCGCCACCGCCGGCCGAGCGTGACCAGCTGGCCTTCTTCGTCAGCGCGCGGCCGCGCTCGGAGGACCCGCGACCATCGGTAACCGCCGAGCAGCCGGCCATCGGTATCGTGGAAGAGCGCCCGGTCATACCACAGCTCTGGCAGATTCACGACACCTACATCCTCGCCGAGACCCGCAGCGGCCTGCTCATCATCGATCAGCACTCCGCGCACGAGCGCATTTTGTTCGAGGAGCTGATGCATGGCTTTCACGGCAACGGATCGGTGTCGCAGCGCCTGATCTTTCCGCTCACGCTGCGGCTGTCGCCCGCGGAATACAGCATCGTGGAGGAGAGCCAGTCGCTGTTCGAGCGGGCCGGCTTCGAGATTGAGCCGTTCGGCACCCGCACCATCATCGTGCATGGTGCGCCCGCGCCGCATCCCTATTTCAATGCGGAGCGCTGCCTGCGCGAGATGCTGGGCGAGCTCGCCAACGGCAGTGAATTGACGCGCGCCGCGCGCAACCAGCACGAGCGCATCGCCATGACGTTTGCCTGCAAGGGAGCCATCAAGGCCGGGCAGAAGCTTTCGCAGCGCGAAATGGCGCAACTGTTCGAGCGGCTGTTCACCACCGAGCTGCCCTATCATGATGTGCACGGCCGCGCCACCATCGTGCGCCTTTCGCTGGACGAGCTGATCCGCCGCTTCGGCCGGCATGGGTAGCAGCGCCTGCCTGGCCATCATCGGCGCGACGGCGACTGGCAAGACAGCCGTGGGAATTGCGGTGGCGCAGCAGATCGGCGGCGAGATCATCTCGCTCGATTCGCGCCAGGTCTATCGCGGGCTGGACATCGGCACGGCCAAGGCGACGCCGGCGCAGCGCGGCACCATTCCGCACCACGGCCTCGACTTGCTGCCTCCGGCCGAGCGCTACAATGCCGGCAAATTCGCGGACGACGCACGTGGCTGGATCGCGGCTATCAAAGCGCGCGGCCACGTCCCCATTTTAGTGGGCGGGACGGGTTTCTTTCTCCGCGCGCTCACGCATCCCATGTTCGCCGAGCCGGCACTCGAGCCCCGTCGCAAGGAACGGCTCAAGCAGTACCTGAATCGCAAAAGCCGCGCGGAACTTCAGGACTGGCTCGGGCATTTGGACCCCGAGGCGGCGGCACGCCTCGGTGCGGACGCCGGGCGGCAACGCATTGCGCGCATGATCGAGGTCGCCCTGCTGACCGGGCGCACGCTCGGGTGGTGGCACCGACAGCCCGGCGAGCACCCGCCGTTGCGCGTGCTGACGGTGGTCCTCGAACTGGACCGCGCGACGCTGTACGAACGTATCAACACGCGCGTGCATGAAATGATTGACGCGGGAGTGCTCGATGAAATGCGCAGGCTGCTGGCCCAGGGATACGACGAGCACTCGCCAGGCATGAAAACGACCGGCTACCTCGAGCTGATCCCCTACCTGCGCGGCGAGTACTCGCTCGACGAGGCCATCGATGCCATCCAGCGCGCCACGCGCGCGTACGCGCGCCGGCAGGTCACGTGGCTCCGCCATCAGCTCTCCGAGCCGGTGCTGCGGATCGATGCGTCGGCCCCGCGGGAGCAAATCGTGGGCACTATTGTGAGGGAATGGCGACACCATCATGAAAATCGGCATTAGCTGTTATCCCGTGTACGGCGGGTCCGGCGTGGTCGCGACCGAGCTGGGCCTGCAGCTCGCGCTGCGCGGCCACGAAGTGCATTTCATCACCTACGCCATGCCGTTCCGGCTCTCATCGTATGTGCAGAACGTGTTTTATCACGAGGTGGAAGTTCCCACCTATCCGCTCTTCGAGCACGCGCCCTACAACCTCGCCCTGACCGTATCGATGCAGGGTGTAGCCGAGCGCTATGGACTCGACCTCATCCACGCGCATTACGCCGTGCCCCACGCCACCTCGGCGTGGATGGCCAAGGAGATGACGCCCGACAAGAATTTGTGCGTGGTCACGACGCTGCACGGCACCGACATCACGCTCATTGGGCAGGACCCGTCGTACAAGAGCATTACCGCATTCTCGATACAAAAGTCGGATGGCCTGACGGCGGTGTCCGAGTACCTGCGTCGCGAGACCATCGAGCATTTCGATATCGCCCCCGAGCGCATCGAAGTGATCCCCAACTTCGTGGATCTGGCCGACTACAAGCGCGACGCGCACCCGTGTCACCGCGCGCGCCTCAGTCAGACGGGCGAAAAGATCATCATGCACATCTCGAATTTCCGGCCGGTCAAACGCGTGGATGATACGGTGCGCATTTTCGCGCGCATCAATCGCGTGTTGCCGGCGCGCCTCGTACTGATCGGCGACGGGCCGGAGCGCGGACGCGTGCAGCATGTCGCCGAAGAGGAGGGTGTGGCCGATCGCGTCGCCTTTCTCGGCAAGCAGGAATCCGTCGCCGAGATCCTCGCCTGCGCCGACCTCTTCCTGCTGCCCAGCGGATCGGAATCGTTCGGGCTCGTGGCGCTGGAAGCGATGTCCTGCGGTGTCCCCGTGGTGGCCACGCGGGTAGGTGGCGTCCCCGAGGTCGTGCCCGAAGGTGAGGCCGGCTTTCTGGCGGAAGTGGGTGACGTCGACGCCATGGCGGAATATGGTGTGCGGATCTTGAAGGATGCCGATGAATGGCGCAGGATGAGCCAGGCGGCGCGCGCGGCGGCGGCCCGGTACAGCACCGAGATCGTGGTTCCGATGTACGAGAACTACTACCGCAAAGTAACCGGAAAGAGTGAATGACGGCGGAACGCTCGAAGACGGTACGCACGACACCGCAGGTACCCCAGTTTCCGGTGAGCGATGAGGAGCTTCACCTGATCGACGTGGCGCTAGCCGAGGACAAGGGCGCGGGCGAGTGGACCACCCGCTGGATCGTGTCCGCCCGCACGCGCTGACATGCCCGCATCGTCGCCAAGGCTGACGGCGTGGTCGCCGGACTGGGCGTCGCGTCGGTCGTTTTCCTCCGCTTGGACCCGCGCGCTGAGATCAGCAGCCAGTTGACCGATGGCAGCGCGGTGCGCGAGGGCGACGTCGTCTGCACCATTCGCGCGCCCGCGCGTACGATTCTGACCGGCGAGCGCACGGCGCTCAACTTCCTGCAGCGGCTCTCCGGCATTGCAACCATGACCCGGCGTTTCGTAGAAGCCATCGCGGGCACGGACGCGAAGATCCTGGATACGCGGAAGACAACGCCGGGCTGGCGCAGTCTCGAGAAAGCCGCGGTCAAAGCGGGCGGTGGCGAGAACCACCGTTTCGGCCTCTTCGACATGGTCCTGATCAAGGAAAACCATATCGCGATCGCCGGTGGTGTCGCCGAGGCCCTCAAGCGCGTGCGCGACGCCAACACGAAGGGACTGCGCGTCGAAATCGAAGCGCGCAACAAGGACGAGCTGCGCGCCGCGCTTGATGCCGGCTGCGACATGGTCCTGCTCGACAACATGGACGTGCAGGAAATCCGTGAGTGCGTGCGCCTGGTCAAACAGCGAGCGGCACACGTCAAAACCGAAGCCTCCGGCAACATGACGCTGGAGCGGGTGCGCGCGGTTGCGGAAACCGGCGTTGATTACATCAGCGTGGGCGCGCTCACTCACTCGGTCACCGCGCTCGACCTTTCACTGCTGATGCAGAGCTGAACCGTGCACGCGCCCACCTGGGAAGGCAGGCATGCCGATGACTG
>CBJLQC010000330.1:0-3795 GCA_966424955.1 uncultured bacterium
GTGATCACGTGAGGGCGCGTTATGCCTGATACCTTCTTTACCGCGTCGCCGGAGTGGACGATCTACATCGTTCCTTACTTCTTCGTCGGTGGCATTGCGGGGGGCTCCTATTTCCTGGCCGCCATGCTGCACTGGATCGGGCGGGAGGAAGACCAGGACGTCGCTCGCCTGGGCTACGTCGCCGCGTTCGTGGGCGCCGTCATCAGCGGGCTGTTGCTGGTGGTCGACCTCGGGCAGCCGCTCCGCTTCTGGCACATGATGTTCCAGTCCGAGCGTTTCCCGCTGCCGATCATGAAGGTGTGGTCGCCCATGTCCGTCGGTTCATGGGCGTTGCTGCTCTTCGGTGCATTTGCGACGGCGTCCGCGCTGGGCGCGCTCGCGTACGAAGACCGCCTGCGGTTCCGCGGATTGAATCTGCGGCCGCTGCGTTTCTTCTACGAAGGCTTGCCCGGCCGCATCATCGCATTGCTGGGCGCCGCCTGCGGCTTCTTCATCGCCAGCTACACCGGTGTGCTGCTGAACGTGACCAACCGGCCTATCTGGGCGGACACCACCTGGCTGGGTGTGCTCTTCCTCGTCTCGGCCGCATCTACCGCCGCGGCCACGCTGATGCTGCTCGCGCGCTGGCGGCTGAATGCCGGCGGCGAACACCGGACGGTCGCCTGGCTGGCGTGGTTCGATGGCTGGGTGCTGCTCGCCGAGCTGGTGGTCATCACCATTTTCCTGCTATCGCTCGGCGAAGTCGGCCGCGTATGGCTTACCTGGCGCGGCGTCGCGCTGCTGCTGCTGGTGATACTGCCCGGCATACTGATCCCGCTGGTCCTGCATTTCCGCCCGGTCTGGGTGCGCGAGCGCTGGCGCACGCATCGCATTGTCGCGGGCGCGGTCCTGGTGTTGATCGGCGGCTTCTTCCTGCGGTTCGTCACGCTGCTCTCCTCGGAAACGATTCACGGCCCGCATTCGGGATTGCAGGGGCCGCACGTGGGGTTGTGGCCGTGAAGCGGGCGCTCTGGCTCGTCGCGCTGCTGGCGGGCTGCACCAGTCCGGAAGCCGGCCGCCAAATGCGCGAGCCGGGCGCGGATGTCGGGAATCGTGATGCCATAGTCGAAATTCACCAGGGCGCGGAGCCGTACCACGACACGCCCTGCCGTACGACGGATGTGGAATGTCCAGAAACGACCTCGAGCTTCGGCACGAATCGCGACAGCGGGAACTGAGCGAGCTGGCCGCGCAGCGCCCCGAGCTGGGCGCGTGGCTGTACACGCTGCGCATTTCGCTCGACGCGCTGGCCCACGATGCCTTCCGTGGTGTCGTGCCCATGACTTCACCACGACGCCCGCCCGACGCGCCGCTGCTGCATGATGCCGTCATCGCCATCAATGCATCGGCGCTGCGCGCGCACGTGCACGCGGTGCTGACGGGCGCGCTCGGCCGCGGCACGCGCCCGGGCATCGACGTGCTCGATGCCGCGCAAATACTCGAGCTGGCCATAGCGCAGGACGAGGCTGCACTCACCGCCATTGCAGGCGAAGCCGGTGTGGACGCCGCCGCGCTGGGCGCGGCGGCGCAGCTGGCGGCAGTGCCGATCCTGATCGCCAGTGCGCGCGCCGTTGCCGCCCAGCCGCTGCACGACTGGCCGCACCACTACTGCCATGTGTGCGGCGCGCTGCCGGGGCTGGCCGAGGTGCTCGGGCTCGAGCGCTCGCGCTATTTGCGTTGCACCCGCTGCGGTGCCAGCTGGAAGACGCATGTCCTGGTCTGCGCGTTCTGTGGCGAGCGCGATCACGGGAAGCTCGGCTCACTGGTGCCCGAGGGCGCACCAGGACAGATCGCGTGGATCGAGGCCTGCAGCACCTGTCACGGCTACATCAAGACCCGGGCAGCACTTCGCGGCGCGGCCGCCGAGCACGTACTGATCGAAGACGCACGCACGCTCGAGCTGGACCTGGTTGCGACCGAACGCGGCTATCAAAAACCCGCCCAGGGCGCCTATCCGACGCGTGTGCGGCTCACTGGCTCGAGTGGGGTCAGCTGATGGATCAGATGCGGCCCGCGGAATTCTGTCGCGAGGCGATCGCGGCGCTGGAAGCGTCGGAAGGGCGGCGCCGCCGGCGCAAGCGCAACACGACGCCGGACGCGATCGGGCTGGGCATGAAACGACAAATGCTGGAAGCCGCTATCGATGACGATCCGGACGCGGAGGGTTTCGAGGATTGGCTCTTCCAGCGCTGCGTGGCGGCCGGCCCCGGCAACGGCGGGATGCGCGCCGTCGCCCTTTCCATACTCGAAGAATGGCGCTTCACGGCGGATGTGGCCGGATTCCGCGCATGGCTCGCGGCGGGCGCGCCATCCGATGACGCGGCGCCCGCGGAGCGATCATCATGAGGCGGCTTCTGCCGATACTATTGTTCAGCGCGGTGATCGCATCATGCAGCATGCAGGAAGAAGAGCGGGCCAAGCTCCTCGAAACAGCCGGCCGCACGAATTTCGCGATCGGCCGCGGCGATGTGGTGCGCGATATGCGCGCGCCATCCGACACGGGCCGCCTGATCTACAACTCGCCGGTGAATCTCTCACGACATACCGCACCCGCAGCCGGAGCCCGGCAGGTGTGGGCACCCTTCGGCATCGCTACACCCGACACCGTGCCGGCGCGCGCTACGCCGAGTCGTTAGTCCGCAGCGCGCGCAGGATCAGCTCGGGCTCGTTGGCTGCCAGCAAGCGGGCGGCATGGAGCTCCGTCACGATTTCCAGTGTGAACTCGGGCACCCAGGCCGGCAGCTGCCCCGGCTGAATCATACCTGCCTTGGTGAGTGCGTCCTGCGCATCGACGACGCGCAGCAACGGGACGCGCATTTGCTGCCCCTGCGCAACCGCATCTGGAGCGACGACTGCGGTCGTGCAGAGCAGCGCGCTGGTGACCTCAGCCGCGTCCGCGCGCCGGCGTGCGGCAATCACGTCGGCAGCGGTGGCCGGCGTCCGGACGTTGCTGCATGCAATCAACGCGCTCCAGCGCTGCCCGTACGCGGCGAGCTTCCCGACCAGGTCGAACGCGAACCCGGCACCGCCCGCTTCCAGCCGGTGCCTGCGCATAGGCACCGGCTCGATGCCGGCCTTGCGCAGCTCCCGCACGACGAGGATTTCCAGCGCTTCCGACGTGATCGATGTTGGGTCGCTGCTCATCAGGGTCTCGCGGAGTTCCTGTTCATGGCGCTCGAGTATGGTAACGTTGCTCCAGCGCTTCTGCTGCTTGCATCGCAGAGGAGGCCGTTGTCCCCTACGCGCTGGGCTTACGACCAGCGCATCGCAAGACCCGAGCGTGGTGATTTGTAGTTTACAATCACCAAAATGGTGGTTGCACCGAAGCGTTCTCGCCAGCCCGATGCGCAGTTCCCGCGACTTCCTCTGCGATGAAAGCAGCAGAAGCGCGTGGACCTGGTTACTCGTGCTCGAGAGCAATTGCGCCGCCCTCCTCGGTTCATGCAATATGATCGTGGACGAACGCGGCGGCCAACCCGCACGCAGGCAAAGACGATGACCGATCATCATGCACACGCGCATCACGCAGCGCACACTCCCACGCGGGAGGGTGGGCATGACAAGCACGCCGGCCACTCCGTCGCGATGTTCCGCGACAAATTCTGGATAACCCTCGCGCTCACCATCCCCACGCTGGTGTGGGGTCACATGCTCCAATCGCTGCTCGGCTACACCGCGCCGCGCTTCCCCGGCTCCGCCTACATCCCGGCTGTTTTCGGTACCGCCGTGTTCCTGTACGGTGGGTGGGTCTTCATC
>CBJLQC010000331.1:0-3775 GCA_966424955.1 uncultured bacterium
CGTACGCAATGCTGCCAGCTCGCCTGTCTCGGGGAGAGCGCCGAACAGACGATCCAGCGTCATGTCATGCATTGCTTCGCGCATCGGGATTACCTGCCGCCGCCGACCAGGATGATGCCCTTCGAAGGATCTTCCGTGCCGAACTCGGAGAAATGCTCCGTCTGCGTTTCGATGCGGCCGTCAGCGGTGGTCGTCGTGGGGTAAGGGATCCAGTTCAGGCCGTCCCACCAGAGGACATGCGCAGCCGTATTCTCGGCCGTAGTCCCGCGCAACGGCAGGCGAATCGTGACCGGCACGGCGAATTCCTGGTGCGGGCCGAACTGCGCGCGCACGAACTCGGAATCCCGCGGATCGACGGGCAGCCGAATACTGAAAACGGTCATCTTGTCGACGGCGCCCGGCGGGACGATCGCCTCGAAACCGCCGAGCGCGATGCTGCCGCCCTGCGGACCGATCGATTTCAGCGCCAGACCGATGGTGATTTGCAGCGGCCCGCTGCGGTAGCGGGCGAGCTCGCTCAGCTTGTCCGCCTCGAAGGCGAATTGGCGCGCGGCCGCCGGCTCGGCCGGCGAATGATCGCCACAGCCCAGCACAGCGAGTCCCAGCAGCAACGCCAGGAGTTTCGACAGACCTTTCATGTGTGCTCTCCAGATAAGGACCCGACAGGCGGCGGCGCATGCCGCCGCTACAACGCGATGCCGTATTCGCTCAGCTTACGACGCAACGTGTTGCGATGTATGCCCAGGATTTCCGCGGCGACGTTCATCTGTCCGCCGCTCTCGGTCAGCACCCGGCGAATGTGCCGGCGCTCCAGCTCGCTCAACGTGAGCAAGCCGTCCTCGGCGGCCGGCGCCTGCGACCGCTCACGCAACGCATCCTGTGGCAGATGCGCGGGTAGCAGCACCGCGCCGTCCGCCTGTAATACGGCGCTCTCGAGGACGTTGCGCAGCTGCCGCACATTGCCCGGCCACCGATACCCGCGCAGCAGTGCCAGCGCATCACGCGCAATGGCGTGCACCGGCCGGCCATACTCACGCGCGTAGTGGGCCACGTAGTGCTCGGCCAGCAGACGCAGATCGTCGCCGCGCTCGCGCAGCGGGGGCAGCGCCACCGTTACGACCGCCAGGCGATAGTACAGGTCTTCGCGGAATCGGCCCGTCGCGACATCCTGCTCGAGATCCCGATGCGTCGCCGCGATCAGCCGCACATCCACACCAATCGGCGCGCTGCCGCCTACACGCTCGATCTCGCGCTCCTGCAGCACGCGCAGGATCTTCGCCTGCAAGGGCAGGCTCATGTCCCCGATTTCATCCAGAAATACGGTGCCGCCCGACCCACGCTCGAAGCGCCCTACGCGGCGCGCGATCGCGCCCGTGAATGCGCCTTTCTCATGCCCGAACAGCTCGGATTCCAGCAGCGCTTCCGGAATCGCCGCGCAGTTGACCGCCACGAACGCACCGCGGGAGCGATCGCTGCGCTCGTGGAGCGTGCGCGCGACCAGCTCCTTGCCGGTGCCGCTTTCGCCGCGAATCAGCACCGTCGCATGGCTGCGTGCCACCCGCGCGATCGTCTTGAAAGCCTCCAGCATCGCCGCGCTTTCGCCGACCATCTCATCGCGCGTCTCGGTCACGCGACGGTCGTCCGGTCGCGCGCGCGCAACCAGCTTGTGACACCGCACCACCAGCTCGCGCAGTTTGCCCGCGTCCAGCGGCAGAGCCAACACGTCGCGCGCGCCGCGATCGATCGCATCGAGCGTGAGTCGTAACGAGGGCGCGCGCGTCATCACGGCGACCGCCTGCCCGTTGCTGGACAGCCGCTCGACCAGGTCGAGCGATGCCGCGTCGGCGAACTCGGCGTCGATCAACACCACCGACCAGTGATTTTCCTGCGCGCGCACGACGCCCTGACTGGGGCGCGTCTCGATGCACAACTCGTGGTCGCCAAACTCGGCCGTAATGGGCGCCAGCTCTGCGGGCGAGCCGGTGAGGGCGAGGACCGCCATTAAGAATCCTGAGGGAAAAGGGTCGGGCAGAATGGCGCACCAGATTGGTGCGTCGCAAGTACTACCTGGGTGTAGTGGCCGGGAACAGCATAATTGGCGCACCAAATTTGTGCAAGATGCGCGTTGGGCTACGCGGCCGGAGGGCAGCGGGACAGGTGAACACAGGGCAACGAACAGCACGCACGGAGCCGGCGCAACGAATACCGAATCCACGCAACGAATACGGTGCAACGAATACGGCGCAACGAGCACGGCGCCAAGCAAACGGCCAAACAATCGGCGCTAACGCGGCGCAGCCGAACCGCGCACGAGCGATGCGCCAGGAGGCGAGGCAACGCCACGACGTCTATGGATAATGCGAACAACTATGTCGTGTGGAAGACGCTTGTAACCGGGCCGCTGTAATCGCTCGCAGTGTTCGTTGCGGGGTAATCGTTGCGCTGTACTCGCAGCGTCGTAAATGGTTGCGCCGTTTCGTTGCGCCGTTGTTTCCTCCGCTGTAACCTAATTTTTTCACGCGGAGTTACGAAAATGGCTAGCAGGCGCACTGCGGCTTTGGAATATCACGAGCAGGGGCGGCCGGGAAAGATCGCGGTGGTTCCGACGAAGGCGGTGGGCACGCAGCGCGATCTTTCGCTGGCCTATACGCCGGGCGTGGCGGAGCCTTGCCGGGAGATCGCGGCCAATCCGGACGACGTCTTCAAGTATACCGCGCGGGGCAATCTGGTTGCCGTGGTCTCGAACGGCACGGCAGTGCTGGGCCTGGGGAATCTCGGGCCGCTGGGCGCGAAGCCGGTGATGGAGGGGAAGGGTGTTCTCTTCAAGCGGTTTGCCGACATCGATGTATTCGATATCGAAGTAGCGAGCGAGAATGCCGACGAGATCATTCGGTTCTGCGAGCTGCTGGAACCGACGGTAGGCGGCATCAACCTCGAGGACATTGCCGCGCCGGCGTGCTTCCATATCGAGGAGCAGCTGAGAGGCAAGCTGCAGATCCCGGTCTTTCACGACGATCAGCACGGCACCGCGATCATCAGCGGGGCAGCGCTGCTCAATGCGATCGAAGTCAGTGGGAAGCAGATAGACAAAGTGAAGGTCGTTTTCAGCGGGGCGGGCGCGGCCGCCATCGCGACGGCCGAGCATTACGTCCGGCTGGGCGTGCGGCGCGAGAATGTTTTCATGGTCGATCGTCATGGCCTGATCACGCAGGATCGCATTGACGAGCTGGATCGCTACAAGGCGCGCTTCGCGCAGAACACCAAGGCCCACACGCTGGCGGAGGCCATGAAGGGGGCGGATGTGTTCGTCGGCTTGTCGGCGGCGGGTGTGGTATCCCGCGAGATGGTTGCGTCCATGGCGCCGGAGCCGATCATCTTCGCGCTCGCGAATCCGGACCCGGAGATCACGCCCGAGGAAATCGAGGCGGCGCGCAGCGACGCCATCGTCGCGACGGGGCGCACGGATTATCCGAACCAGGTCAACAACGTGCTCGGCTTCCCGTTCATCTTCCGGGGCGCGCTCGACGTGCGGGCGCGTTCGATCAATGAAGAGATGAAGATGGCGGCGACCCGCGCGCTGGCCGACCTGGCCAAGCAGGACGTACCGGAGGCGGTCGCCGCGGCGTACGGTCAGACGACGTTTCAGTTCGGGCGCAACTACCTGATTCCGAAACCCTTTGATCCGCGCGTGCTGCTCTTCGTGGCGCCGGCGGTCGCGGAAGCCGCGATGCAGACCGGCGTCGCGCGCATCCAGATCGACCAGGCGAGCTACCGC
>CBJLQC010000332.1:0-3772 GCA_966424955.1 uncultured bacterium
GCCGATCATCGTTTCCATCACGCTGCCGGGACTCGAGCCGGAGCGCCGCCACCTGACGATCATGGCCGGCCGCATCGCGTTCTTCATGACCGGAATGCTGGTGTTCTCCGCCTGGTCGCTGGCCATCCTGAACGCGCACCGCCGGTTCTTCACGGCGTACGTCGCGCCGGTGATGTGGAACCTCGCGATGATCGTGTTCCTGGCCATCAACTACGGCGTGCAGCCGAGCGGCCGCTTCGTGAACCGGCTCATGTGGGTAGCCGTACTGGGGTCCCGGCTGCAGCTCGCGGTACAGCTGCCGACACTCTTCCGGGTGGAGAAGCGGCTGCGCGCCAAGTGGGCGGGCGCGCGCGCGGCGGCGAGCGGCGTGGTGCGCGCGGCGATCCCGACTGTATTTGGGCGCGGCGCGGTGCAGATCAGCGGTTACATCGACTACTTCCTGGTCTCGTTTCTCGCCGCCGGCACCATCTCCGTGATGCGCTACGCGCAGATGCTGTACATGCTGCCCATCAGCCTGCTGGGCTTTTCGGTAGCGGCCGCCGAGCTGCCCGAGCTGTCACGCATGCGCGACCTGGGCGCCGACGATATGGTCAAGCGGACCCGTGCGGCGTTGCGGGTCACCTGGTTCTGGACCGTTCCCGTGCTGGTCGGCTTCCTGGTGTTCGGCGAAGGGATCGTCGGCGTGCTGCTGCAGGGCGGCACCTTCGATGCGAGCGATACGCGCATCGTCTACGCGGCGCTCGCGACGTATTCACTCGGCCTGCTGCCGGCCAACGGCGCACGCGTGCTCGTCAACTCGTTGTACGCGATCGGCAATACCAGGACGCCCGCGCGTATCAGCATCATCCGGATCGCCATCTCCGCCCTGGTCGGCGCGGCGCTCATGTTCCTGCTGCTGCGCGCCTATAACGGCACCGTCGCGGTGCTCGGCATCTGCTTCGGCTCCGCGCTGGGCTCGTGGACGGAATTCTTGTTGATGCGGCGCGCCATTAATCGGCACCTGGCAGGCGGTGTCTTGCGCGGCCTTGCGCTCGCGCGTATCGCGGGTGTGTGCGTGGCCGTGGCCGCCGTCGTGCGCGTCCTGGTGTTCCTGTTGCCCGAGCGGCAGCAACAGCTGGGCGCGTTCGTCGCGCCCTTCATCTACGGCGCCGCTGTGCTGCTCATCGGCACGCTGATCGGGTTGCCCGAATTCAGGCGGCTGCTGAGCGTGCTCAGACGGAGCAAGCGCTGATGCGCGTAGCCCTGGCCACGGCGGATTTTCTGCCGGATGGCTCGCCGGACGACCAGGTGCTGAGCGCGACGCTGCGCGCGCAGGGCATCGACGCCGTATGGCTGGTCTGGGATCGGCCGGCCACATGGTCCGATTTCGATGCGGTGGTCGTGCGCAGTGTCTGGGATTACCACCTCAAGTACCCGCGCTTTCGGGACTGGCTGGCCGAGCTGGACGCCAGCGGAGTGGCCGTGCACAACTCGACGCGCGTGCTGCGCTGGAACGCCGACAAGCGGTACCTGCTGGAGCTGGAGCAGCGCGGCGTGCGCATTACGCCGACGCGCCTGGCCACGGCCGGTGCTGGTGTCTCGCTGCACGCGATCGCGGCGGAGACCGGGTGGAACCACCTGGTGATCAAGCCGACGGTTGCATCCACGGGCTACCAGACGTGGCTCACCGAAGCGCCAGTGAGCACGCAGGCCGAAGCGCGCTTCGCCGCGCAGCACGCGACCATGGATCTGCTGGTCCAGCAATTCGCGAGTGGCGTGCACGCCGGCGAGCTGTCGCTCGTCTTTCTGAACGGCAGCTACCGCCATGCGGTGCTGAAGCGTGCCGCGCAGGAAGAGTTCCGCGTGCATGCCGAACATGGTGGCCAAGTCGAATCGTTCGTGCCCTCGGCCGCACAGATAGCGTGGGCCGAGTCGGTGGTCGCCACGATCGCGGAGCCCTGGACCTACGCGCGCGTCGATGCCGTGCTGGATGCGGATGGCCCGCTGCTCATGGAGCTGGAGCTGCTCGACCCCGAACTGTTTTTCACCTATCACGAGGCAGCGGCCGACATTCTGGCTGCGGCCCTCACGCCCGAGCTGCATGCACGTTAGCGAGCTGTACGTCTATCCGATCAAGTCGTTGCGCGGCGTGGCGCTCGGCCAGGCGTGGCTCGACGAGCGCGGCATCCGGCACGACCGCCGCTGGATGCTGATCGATGCGAATGGCCGCTTCATCTCCCAACGGGAAGCACACCAGCTGGCCCTGGTCGATGTCGCGATCGACAGCGACGCGCTGCTCGTTTCGGCACCCGGCATGACTGCGTTGCGCGTGCCGTTCGGCGACCCGGCCACGCGCGAACGCTGCACGATCTGGCGAGATGTAGTGGACGCCGCGCTGGTATCGGCGGCGGCGGACGAGTGGTTTAGCCGCTATCTCGGTCGCGCGTGCCGGCTCGTGCACATGCCCGACGCGAGCAGGCGTATTGTCGATCGCGATTACGTGCCGACCGAGCGGGTGGTCGGTTTTGCGGACGCGTTTCCGCTGCTGCTGATCGGCCAGGGATCGCTGGATCTGCTGAATGAGAAGCTGGCCGAGCAGGGCGAGCGCACCGTATCCATGCAGCGCTTCCGTCCCAACATCGTGGTGGCCGGCTCACCGCCCCATGCGGAAGACGAGTGGCGGCAGATACGCATTGGTGAGATCGATGTCGACGTCGTCAAGCCGTGCGCACGCTGTGTCATAACCACGATCGACGTGGAGAGTGCGCAAGCGAGCGACGAGCCGTTGCGTACGCTGGCCGGTTATCGCAAGCGGGGATCCAAGGTGTTATTCGGGCAGAACGCCGTGCACGCGCGGCCGGCCTCGCAGCGCGAGTTCGGCAGCATTTCGCTGAACGATGCGGTTACCGTGCTGAGCCGGCGGGATCAGTAGACCTGCGCGCGGCGGCCGCTGCCGCGCGTGTCTTTCGTTTTGTGCTTCAGCTTGCCGGAGCCGAGCACATCGCGCGTACCGTCGGCGGTCACGCCCGGGTCAGGCTCCGGCGGATCCTCGTGCCCGCCGAAAACATCGCCCAGCCAGTCACCCAGGGCTTCGAAGATGTTATAGTCGGCGCGCCGCGGGCAGATGGTTTCCGGCTCGAACTGCTCCAGAAATACTTCCTGTACCGGATTGCCGTAGCTGGGATAGCAGCCGTCTTGCAGCACGAGCCCGCTCTCGGGATCGATCAGTCGTGTGACCACGTTGCGCGGCGCGCTCCAGCCGACCGGCATCTCGCGATTCTGATAGATGCGCCGCATGATGCGGCCGAAAGCGGGCGCGCTCACGCCGCCGCCGGTCGCGCGCGCGGGCAGGCGGCGCCGCTCGTCGTAACCGATCCACACGCCGGTCACGATTTCGGGTGTGTAGCCAACGAACCATACGTCGGCGCCATCACTGGTCGTCCCGGTTTTACCCGCGGCCGGCGCATGGAAGCCGACCTGCCGCACGGCCGCACCCGTGCCTTCATTCACGACATCCGACATCATGTCGGTAAGCACATACGCGACGCCGGGATCGATCGTGCGCTCACGCTGCACTTCGCTGCTGTACAGCACCCGGCCATCGGCATCTTCCACTGCCAGCACGTAGCGCGGCTGCGCGCGCCAGCCGAGCGTTGCGAAGGTCGCGAACGCGGCCGTCATCTCGACCGGTGTGACCTCGGTAATGCCCAGCGCGACCATGGGCGTGTTGCGCACTTCGCCCTTGATGCCGGCTGCGCTCGCGAAGCCGGCAATGTCGGTCGTGCCCACGGCC
>CBJLQC010000333.1:0-3764 GCA_966424955.1 uncultured bacterium
GCAGCCCGGCTGGGCGGAACAGGACCCCAACGCGTGGTGGAGCGCGACCATTAGAGCGGTGCGCGCCATCCTGTCACTGCGTCCGGAGGCACGCCCCGCCGCCGTAGGTATTTCCGGTCAGATGCACTCGTCGGTATTCCTGGATGGGGAAGGTGATGTCATTCGCCCGGCGCTGCTGTGGTGCGATGGCCGCACCACCGCGCAATGTGAGTTGATCACCAGGCGAGCGGGCGGCGAAGGCGTGCTGCGCGACTGGGTGAGCAATCCCGCACTCGAGGGCTTTACGCTGCCCAAAGTCCTGTGGCTGCGCGAGCATGAGCCGGACGCTTTCGCGCGGCTCGCGACCGTCGTGCTGGCCAAGGATTTCATTCGCTTCCGGCTCACCGGCGTGCTTGCCACCGAGCCGTCCGATGCGTCCGGCTCGCTGATGTTCGATCCGGTGCGCCAGCGCTGGAGCAACGACATCATGCGCGCGGTCGAGCTGCCCCTGTCACTGCTGCCCGATGTGGGCGGCTCGGCGGAGCCGTTGGGTGTGGTGACGCAGGCCGGCGCCAGGGTCACTGGTCTGCCTGCCGGCATCCCTGTGGTAGGTGGTGGTGCCGACAACGCGTGCGGCGCCGCGGGTGTGGGCGCAGTGACGATGGGTGAGGCGGTGGCCAGCTGGGGAACGTCGGGCACCGTACTCGCACCCACCAGCACGCCTGTGGTTGATCCCGGGATGCGCGCGCACACGTTCTGTCATGTCATGCCGGACATGTGGTACGTAATGGGAGTCGTGCTGTCGGCGGGGGGCGCGTTCTCGTGGTATCGCGAGCAGCTGGTCCGGGAGCTGGCCGGTCAGTCAAACGCGGACGCATTACTCAACCAGGAGGCGGCCGCCGTTGAGCCGGGCGCCGGTGGCGTGACCTTCCTGCCTTACCTGCAGGGGGAAAGGACGCCGCACCGCGATGCATCTGCGCGCGGCGCCTTCGTCGGTTTGAGCCTCGCGCATACCCGCGCCCACCTGACGCGCGCGGTGCTGGAAGGCGTGTGCTTCGCCCTGCGCGATTCGCTGTCCATTCTCCAGGAGATGCAGCTGGCGCCCCAGCAGTTGCTGCTGACGGGAGGCGGCGCCAGGAGCAGCTTCGTGCGCACGCTGCAGGCGAACGTGTTCGGTGTGCCCGTCACCACGGTGAATCGCGAGGAAGGACCGGCCTATGGCGCGGCGCTGCTGGCTGCGGTCGGCGCCGGCGCGTTCGCCAGCCTGCCCGAGGCGACGCGCGCGACCCTCCAGCGCGCTCCACTCGAGGCCTTCGATCCGGCAACTCATAAGGCGTATCACCGGCCCTACGAGCAGTACCGCCGGCTTTATCCGGCGCTCAACGCAACACGTTGAGTCGGCGTGTGCTACGCGCGCACGAGCAATTGGTCGAACGCGTCGTCGGGCAGCTCGGCGAGGGATGGCACGGAGATGTCGGCCTGCGGGTTGGGCGCGTGGCCGACGTAAATGCTGCGCATGCCTGCGCGCCGCGCCGCCTCGATCCCGGCGGCGGCGTCTTCCACGACGACGCAGCACTCCGCCGGCACGCCGACGCGGGCCGCGGCCGTGAGGAAGACTTCCGGATCGGGCTTGCCCGCACTCACGTCTTCGGCGCCCACGAAGTCCTCCACCAGCTCGGCAAAGCCGAGTACGCGCCGCATGACCTCCACGTTCAGCCGCGGCGCCGATGAGGCAATGGCCTGCCGCCAGCCGGCGGCATGCAGCGCGCGCACCCATTCGTCGGCACCGGGAAGCGGGGTGAGGCCGGCGGCTTCGATCAGCGCGCGATAGCTGACCTCTTTGGCGTCACCGATGCGGCGGATGAGGTCGGGCTCGGCGCGCGGTCCGAGCCAGCGCGTCAGGATCTCATTGTTGCGCTGCCCAAAGCTCGCCAGGAAGTCATCCTTCGTGACGTGCACGCCTTCGGCGGCCAGTACATCGCACCAGGATTGCCAGTGGAATTCGCGCGAGTCCGCGAGCGTGCCGTCCAGGTCCCAAAGAACGGCGCGTGCGGTCAGGTTATGGTTGGCCGTAGTACGCACTGCTTCCGTGTTTGCGCAGATAGTGCTTGTCGATGAGAAATTGAGCGGCCGGCGCAGCCGCCGGTGCCATCGCGCGCAGCAGGACTTCCATGTGCGCCAGCTGCTCCAGGACGAGTGAGCGCTCGACCGCATCATGCGCGTCGTCGCCCCAGCTGAACGGTCCGTGGTTGGCGACCAATACGGCAGTAATTTCGGCCGGCGAAATGGCTGCGGCCGCGAAGGTTTCGACGATGACCAGGCCGGTGTGGCGCTCGTAGGCTTCGGTTACTTCCGCAGCGGTCAGCGACCGGGTGACCGGCACTTCACCGCGAAAATGGTCGGCGTGCGTGGTGCCCGTGCAGCGCAGCGGCAATTGCGCCTGCGCCAGCGTCGTCGCATACAGGGAGTGTGTATGGGCCACGCCACCGCACGGAAACGCGCGATAAAGCTCGAGATGAGTGGGCGTGTCGGAGGAGGGACGCCAGGCATCTTCCAGCACCGCGCCGGTCTCGATGGAGACCGGGACCATGTGCTCGGGCCCGAGCTGATCGTAGGGTACGCCACTGGCCTTGATGACGAAGACGCCGGCGCCGCGATCGACGCCGGAGACGTTGCCGAACGTCCCGCTGACCAGTCCGCTCTGCGCCAGCTCGAGATTGGCGCGCCACACGCTTTCGCGCAGACCGTCGAACATCATGTCACGCTGCTTCCCCGACCACACGGTCGCGCAGGGAGAGGAGCCGCTTCATCAACGTGCCCAGCTCGGCTCTCGCATCCGGCACCGCGCCGAATACGTCGTGCAGCTCACGGTACATGCCGTAAAGCTCATCGTAGATCGGAGTGGCCGCTGCATTGGGCGTGAACCGCTCCTCCCTCAACGATGTCATGCGCGCCTGCGCGACCTGGAAGCTGTCATAGCCGCCGGCAGCGGTGCCAGCCGCGACTGCCGCCGAGATCGCTGCGCCCAGGGCAGGGGTTTGCGGTGAGCCGGCGAGCAGCATCGGAATGCCGAGTACGTCGGCATAGACCTGCAGGAAAAGCTCGTTCCGGGTGGCGATGCCGCCGCAGCAGATGATGCGCTCGACCGGGATGCCATGCTCGATCAATCGCTCGTTGATCGCACGCGCCCCGAACGCAGTCGCTTCGATGAGTGCGCGGTAGATCTCGGCACGCGTGGTGTGCAGCGTTTGTCCAAGCAGCAATCCGGTGAGCCGTGTATCGACGAGTATGGTGCGGTTCCCGTTGTTCCAGTCCAGCGCCAGCAGTCCGGATTCTCCGGCGCGCAGGCGCGCCGCATCCTCGGATAGCCGCGCGTGCTGAGCCGCATCACCCTCGCACACGACCTCGATCCACCAGCGCAACAGGTCGCCAACGGCGGACTGGCCGGCTTCGATGCCGTAATAGCCCGGCATGACCGAGCCGTCGACGATACCGCAGATGCCCGGCACTTCTCCCAACGGCTGGTCGTTCGGCGCAATCGCGATATCGCACGTCGATGTGCCGATGATTTTGACCAGCGTGCCGGGCGAAATGCCCGAGCCGACCGCGCCGTAATGCGCATCGAAGCCGCCCATGGCAACCGGAATGCCGGGCGGCAGGCCCAGCGCTTCCGCCCATTCCGCCGACAGGGTGCCCGCCGGCAGATGCGGCGGGAACGCTTCGTCATAAAGACGATCCCGCAACTCAGCCAGCTGCGGATCCAGGCGCGCCAGAAATTGTTTGGC
>CBJLQC010000334.1:0-3752 GCA_966424955.1 uncultured bacterium
CAAAATCCGCGATCTGCCCCGACGCAAATCCCCACTGCGCAGGTCCGGCCTTGACCTGGTTCGCGGGCAGATCGGCGCCATCCCGCGCAATCATCTGCCACTGCTGCAGCTCCTGGCCGTCCAGCAGCTGCATCATGACGCCACCTTCCGCGCGGATGTTGACCATGCGGAAGCGGTAGGTCGTGCCCGCCTTCAGCTCCAGCTCGCCGGGCGTGCGCTGGCCGTTCAGCACCATGCCTGCAAACGGGCCTTTGATCAGGTTGACGACCGGACCTTCATCGCCAAACACGAACAGCTTGTCGCTCTCGGCGTCGAATTTCCGGCCCGCGTCCAGCACCACGATCGCGCCGTACATGCCCGAGCTGATCTGCTGGAACTCGTTGCTGTGCGAGTGATACATGAACGTGCCTGCCCGCGGTGGCGTGAAACGCACCGTCAGGGAATCACCGGCCGCAATCGCCGGCAGGATGTTCTTGTCATAGCCGCTCACCCCGGGCACGCCATCCGGGAAGCTCTCCAGTTCGATGCCGTGCCAGTGCACCGCGGCCGGCTCGTGTGTCTGGTTGATGATGTTCACGGCAACCGGCCGGTCCTTCTCGAGCACGAGCACCGGACCCGGTGCGTTGAGCCGGCCCGCATCCGCTTCGTCGGGTGAGCCGCCCAGCACGTAGCCATACCCGGTGTATTCGCCGTAGACGCTGGGCTTCGAGCGCGCGATCAGCCGAATCGAGCGCGCGTTCGGCGCGCTCGCCTTCTGCGCACCCTTCGGCTTGACGCTGATCTGCATGACCATGCCCGCCATGTAGCTGTGCATGTCGTGGCTGCCCTTGGTCATCACCGCTTTCCCGGGATGGCGACGATCCTTGTTCAGCCCCTCCATCGAAGTCATGTGCCCCGCGAAATGGCAGTGGAATACCCAGTTGCCGGCCCGCACCGGCGTCCATTCCATGGCCATCGTGCTGCCCGGCGTAATCAGGTGGGTGACGACCTTCCGGTGGTCGGCTGGCGCGAGCGACGTGAAGGTAGCGCCGTCGCCGGTGCCGGTGACGTCGTAATAGAAACCATGCAGGTGGAGCGGATGCGGCGCGATGGTCAGGTTCGCCCAGCGCCACCGCACCTGATCGCCTTGCGTCGCGGCGATCTTTTCCGTGTGCGGCCAGGACAATCCGTTGAAGACGATGGTCGCGCCGTCCTCCAGCCCGCTCACCTTCGTGCTGTCGACGGTCCCCCACCACGAAATGACGAACAGCCGGTCGTTGGGCACCGCCCCCGGCTCATCGACCACGATCAGGCCGTTCAGCTGGCTGTCTTCCTTGTCGCGCGCGAACAGCGGCGCCGGCGTCGTCTTCCCGGCGTAATAAAACACCCCGGCCGCAGCCGCCTTGAACGAGAACTCGTGCGTCGCGCCCGGAGCGATCGACACGCTGTCGGCCGCGCCCCGCTGCGCACCCAGCCCGAAAATCGTGAGCGGCTGCGCCAGGCCGTTGCGCATCGTGATGCGCACATCGGTGCCCACCGGCACACGCACCAGCGGACCGGGATTCAGCAAACCGCCGCCGGCTTCCGCAAAAGCCGCCACCGGCCGGGCCATGCCCTGCGGGCCGTCGGGATACCACATGCCATCGCGTGCTTCCAGCTGCAGCGTGAGCACACCATTGCTCAGCCGGCCCGCCGGCAGGCGCATATCGTTATGGGAAATAGTCTCTGGATTCGCCGTTGCGAGAAACGCAACGAAGAGGGGGAGCAGCATGACAACCTCGGTCTGTCAGGGGACGTAGCGCGCGAAAAAAGCCAAGCCCTGAAGATGTGGCTGCGCTGCTGCCGAACTCAATAGCGGTGAAGGTGCGTGTCCCGACTGTTCAGCCGAGAACGATTCCGCTCAACTCACCCGCTTCGGCCGGCGACGATCGGCGGGAAACATCGGAACCTGCGCGGGATCCGCGGTGACGTCGAGGACGGCGCCCCTGGGCAGCTCTTCCGCGGCCAATCGGTCCAGCACGTAGATGCGCAGCGCGCTGGTCATGGTCTCGGGGACCTCGACCATTTCCTCGTAGACTTCGATGGCTTCTTCGACGTCATGCGTGGCCTGCAGCTCCTGCACGAAGCGCAGTGCGTGGCGGACGTGGAGGTCCAGCAGGGCCGCCTGGGTGCTGCCGGTGTGCAGCTCGGTCCAGCGCCGCAGGTCGTTGAGCCGGCGGCCGCGCAGGCGTTCCCGCACGCTGCCCATGATGGAGCGGCGGTCGTCGAAGTTTTCGCTCTCGCCTTCCACGTAAACGGCCGGAGTCGCGGTTTTGCGCGAGCGACCGAGCAAAGCGAGCACGCGGTTGGCGAGCGCTTCCACGTCCGTCTTCGACAGGTTGTGCAAGCGCGTGTAGATGGAGAGCATGCGCATGACCGAGACGCGGTTGTTGGACAGCTCGATCAGCCGCATCGCGCGCACGACGTGCGTTTGCAGGACTGCCTCATGTGCGACGGCCGCGGCAACCATCAGCTCGCGCCGCTTCTCCGCGGTCAACCTGACTTTTTTGCGGGGACTCATAACAGCTCCAGAACTACGGGACCCAGTCCGGGCGAAGGAGGGCAATGAGCATTCCCATGCGCCTGCGTACGGGTAGGCGACGCGCAAATGCGCGTCTCTCACCTATTTAACGTCTTTCCCGGAAAGACTTGACACAAACGTGTAAGTGCAATCGTGACAACCTTTCGCATCGACCGACTACTTTGTGCTGGACCTCGAAAGCGGTACTATCCTGCGTGAATATCGTCATCAGCTCAGCGGGCCGGGACTGGCGCGGGACCGACGTGGTGACGTGGACACTCCTCACCGGATTGCGGCGGCAGGGCCACAACGTTCTGGTCACCTGCCGCCCCGGTTCGGTGCTGCAGGAGCGGCTGCGCGCCGCCGGGATACCACACGCGGCGATTCTGGGTGGTCTCGATCTCAGCCCCACCGTACTGCTGCGTTGCGCGGCCGCGCTGCGCCGCTTTCGCGCCGATGTCGTGCTCACCCTGAAAGATAAAGATCTCCGTCTGACAGGCGTGGCCGCCCGCGCGCTGGGCATCCCGGTGATCGTCTGCCACGGTACGGATCGGCCGCTGAAGAACGAGTGGCGCTACCGCTTCTTCTTTGGCCGGATCGCGACGGATCACGTAGCGGTTTCCGATGCGGTGCGCCAAACGCTCGCCACGTCGGCGCCCTGGCTCGAGCGTCGCATCACCGTCATATACAACGGCATCGACGTCGAGGCGATCGCGGCGGCTGCCCCGCTCGACCTGGACCTGCCTGCCGACGCTGTCACGGTCGGTTTCATCGGCCATTTCGAGACGCGCAAGGGCATCATGGATTTCGCGCGCGCCTGGCAGGTGGCAGCGCCACAGTCACCGCATGCGCATGCGGTGATTGCCGGGCAGGGACGGCGCGAGCCCGAGTTCCGGGCTGCGCTCGAGGGCGCGCCGCGCGTGCATTGGCTGGGATTCCGCAGTGATGTGCCATCGGTCATGAAGTCGCTCGATGTATTCGTGCTTCCATCACAATTCGAGGGCTTCGGCCTGGTACTGGTCGAGGCGATGGCCGCCGGCGCCGCCTGCGTGGCCTATGACTCGAGCAACGTGCCCGAGATCATTACGCATGACGTGGATGGGTTACTGGTGCCGGCTGGTGATGCGGACGCGCTGGCCTCCGCTGTCGCGCGTGTGTGTGCCGATGCTGCGCTGCGCGCCCGGCTGGGTGCCGCCGCGCGCGCCGCGGCCGC
>CBJLQC010000335.1:0-3750 GCA_966424955.1 uncultured bacterium
ACGTTCATGCTGCCCGCGCGCATGCTGGACGGCACGGTGCTGGTGCTTTCGCCGCTGATCTCGTTGATGAAGGACCAGATCGACACGCTCGCGTCGCTGGGTTTCCGGGCCTGCGCCATCAATTCGACGCTGTCTTTCGACGAGCGGCGCGCCCGCCTCGCGGCGTTGCGCCGCGGCCAGTACGAGCTGGTCTACCTGGCGCCGGAAGCACTGGACGGCTCGCTGCGCGATCTCATCCGCGGCTGTCCCATTGCCCTGCTGGTCGTGGATGAAGCGCATTGCATCAGCCAGTGGGGGCACGACTTCAGGCCATCCTACCGCCGGCTGCGCGGGCTGAAGCAGGAGCTGGGCGAGATTCCCGTGCTCGCGCTGACGGCCACGGCGACGCGGCGCGTGGCGCGCGATATCATTCGCCAGCTTGGGATGGTCAATCCGACCGGCTACAAGGGCTCGTTCTTCCGCCCCAACCTGCACATTTACGCGCGCAAGAAAGGCACGGGCGACACGCGTCGCGAGATCCTGGCGCTGGTGCGCGCCCGGGAAGGGCAGAGCGGCATCGTCTACTGCATGTCGCGCAAGGCGGTGGAGCAGACGGCCGAGTTCCTGTGCAGCAAAGGCATCCGCGCGCGTGCCTACCACGCGGGCCTGAGCGATGAGGACCGCAGCGAGGCGCAGAACGCTTTTGCGCGGGATGACGTCGACGTCATCGTCGCGACGATTGCGTTCGGCATGGGGATCGACAAGTCGAACGTCCGCTTCGTCATCCATCGCGACATGCCGAAGGATGTCGAATCGTGGTACCAGGAGATCGGCCGCGCCGGGCGGGACGGCCTGCGCAGCGACTGTTTCCTCTTCTACTCGTGGGCCGACGTCAAGCTGCACGAGCGATTCCTGGATGGCATTGACGATCCGGACCAGTGGCACGAGCGGCGCGCGACGATCGTCCGGCTGTTCGATCTGCTGGAGAAAGCGCGCTGCCGCCACCAGGGCATCCTGCAGTATTTCGACGAAGAGATCGCGCGCTGCGGCAGCTCGTGCGACCTGTGCACGGGCGAAAGCATTGAAGCGCTCACGGCCAAGGCGCCGCCGGTCGGCAAGACGCGTTCGACCCCGACGTATCTCCCGGCTGATGCCGACACGGAATTGCTCGGCCGGCTCAAGGCGTTGCGCCGGCGCCTGGCGGATCGCGACGGCGTGCCGGCTTATATTGTATTCAACGACCGCACACTGACCGAGATGGCGCAGCTGCAGCCGCGCACCAAGGCCGCGCTGCTCGATGTGTCCGGCGTCGGCGAAGCCAAGCTGAAGCGCTACGGCACCGAATTCCTGGAAGAAATCACTCGCACAACGAGATCATGACTCACGAAGCTCGCATAAAACAAAGCTGGTTGGATAATGCCGCGGCCTGGACCAGTGCGGTGCGGGGCGGACACATCGCGAGCCGGCGCGCCGGCACGGACGCGGCGATCGTCGATGCGATACTCGCCCGCCGGCCCGCGCGTCTGCTGGACGCCGGGTGCGGCGAAGGCTGGCTGTCGCGCGCGATCGCGCGGCACGGCGTCGAAGTCACCGGCTTCGACGGCAGCTCGCACCTCATCGACACCGCGCGCGAGGCGGGTGCCGCCCACTACCTCCAGCTGACGTACGACGAATTCGTCGCCAATCCGGCGCAGGTCGGCCGGTTGTTCGACGTCGTCGCCTTCAACTTCTCGCTCTTCACCGAGAATATCGGTCCCGTGCTGGTCGCGGCGCGGCGCGTGCTGCAGCGCGGCAGCGCGCTGCTCATCCAGACGGTGCATCCCTTCGAGGACGCGGCGGACGAGGATTACGTGGACGGCTGGCGCGAGGAAAATTTCGAGCATATGCCCGGCGAGTTCCGCACCCCGATGCCCTGGTATTTCCGGACGATGCAGACGTGGATCAATTCCGTGGTGCGCGCCGGCTTCCGTATTGCCGAGCTGCGCGAGCCGCTGGACGCGGATACCGGCCGGCCGCTGTCGCTGATCGTCATCGCTACCAGCGAGTGAACCATGTCCGGCATCGATATGCTGATCGAGCATCTGGCCCGCAATCGCGAAGGGCTGCGTGCTGCCGTGCAGAGCGTTCCCGAGCCGCAGCGTGAGACGGTGCCGCCGGATGGCGGCTGGTCGGTCGCGCAGGTCATCCAGCATCTCGTGCACACCGACCGGCGTTTCGGTCAGCTGCTCACCCAGGCGACCGCGCAGCTGAAAGGCCACCTGGGCGACGACTACGATGTCGATGCGTTCCTGCAAAGCCGCAAGCTGCGCGCGGTACTGGACCGCACGTTCAAGGTGGAAGCGTGGGAAGCCATCCGGCCGACCGAGGACTGGGACGCGCAGCATGCCTGGCGGTTGCTGGAAGCAGAGCGCAGCGGACTGCTCGAGCTGATCCGCGCCACCGACGGACTGCCGCTGGGCGCCGCGCACCATCCGCATCGCATCCTGGGCGAGCTGAACCTGTACGAATGGATCGCCTTCCTCGGCACGCATGAAGCGCGGCACGCCGCGCAGATCCGCGAGATCGGCGAGCGGCTGGGATGCCTGCCGGCCAGCTGATCATCCGCCGCGCCGAGCGCGAAGACGTGCCGGCCATCGTGCGGATGCTGGCCGACGACCGGCTGGGCGGCACGCGCGAGCTGGTGGCCGACCCGCCGCCCGCATCCTACTACGCGGCGTTCGACGACATTGCCGCGGATCCCAACAACCAGATCCTGGTCGCCTGTGAAGGCCACACGGTGGTCGGCACGCTGCAGCTCACCTTCACGCCGTCGCTATCCTATCGCGGCGGCCGGCGCGCCACGGTCGAAAGCGTGCGCACGGACGCGGCCCGGCGCGGCCAGGGCATCGGCACTGCGCTCATGCGTGCGGCCATCGAGCTGGCGCGCGAGCGTGGCTGCGTGCTCATGCAGCTGACGACGCACGCTACGCGCACGGACGCGCATCGCTTCTACGAGCGGCTCGGCTTCCGGCGCGAGCATGTGGGCATGAAGCTCATGCTGGAGCCGCCGGCGTAATGCGCTGCATCGCGTTCCTGCGGGCCATCAATGTCGGGCGGCATGTGGTCAAGATGGACCGTCTGCGGACGCTGTTCGAAGAGCTCAAGTTCCGGAACGTCGAAACCTTCATTGCCAGCGGCCAGGTCATCTTCGACACGCGTGCTACGGACGGCGGCAAGCTGGAAACCCGGATCGAGAAGCATCTGCGGGACGCGCTCGGTTACGACGTCGCCACCTTCATCCGCACGCCGGCCGAGCTGGCAAAAATTGCGGCGCACGCGCAGGCGCGACCGGGCACGCTCTACGTTTTCTTCACGCGCCAGCCGCCGGGGAGGGAAGCGGTCGCCCGGCTGATGGGCTTTACCAGCGATGTGGACAGCTTCGATGTGAAAGGACGCGAAATTTACTGGTATTCGCGCGCCGGCTTCAGCGGCTCGAAGTTCACGGCGGCGCTGCTGGAGAAGACCATCGCCATGCCGGCTACGGCGCGCAACATCAACACCGTGCACCGCCTGCTCGCGAAGTATGGGGCTGGAGCTGATTAGCCGCGCGCCGCCATCCGCGCGGCGCTGGATCGCCAGCACGCCGGTCATCTACCTCGCCCACGACCTGGAGGAGCTGGCCACCGTGCGTCAGTGGGTGGCCGGCCACTGGGACCGGCTGCCACCCGTCATTGCGGACTGGATCGGCACCAACACCGATGTCCACGATCAGAAGCGGATCGCCAGCAAGCT
>CBJLQC010000336.1:0-3744 GCA_966424955.1 uncultured bacterium
CTACGCGGACGCCCGCTTCACGGCGCAGCAGATAGAGCTGCTCGCCGACATCAGTGAGCCGGTGTCCGTGGCGCTCGCCAACGATGCGCGGCTGCACGAAATGAGTCGCATGCGAGAGGCGCTGGAGGCGGACAAGCGCGCGCTCCTGAGCCGCCTGGCGCGGCAGGATGTAGCCGATGCAATCGTGGGTGCCGAAACCGGTTTACGCGACGTCATGGAGCAGGTGATGCGGGTTGCCCCGACGAACGCGCCGGTACTGCTGCTCGGCGAAACCGGCACGGGCAAGGAAGTGATTGCGCGCGCGGTGCACGCCAACTCCTCGCGTGCACGCGGACCGGTCGAGCGCATCAACTGCGGCGCGATCCCCGTCGGACTGGTGGACTCGGAGCTGTTCGGCCACGAGCGAGGCAGCTTTACGGGCGCGATCCACGCGCGGAAAGGCTGGTTCGAGCGATCCGATGGCGGCACGCTCTTCCTCGATGAGATCGGCGAGCTTCCCCTGGCCGCGCAGGTGCGGCTGCTGCGCATCCTGCAGGATGGCACCTTCGAACGTGTCGGCGCGCAGAAATCGCTGCACGTCGATGTGCGCATCGTGGCCGCCACGCATCAAGACCTCGGTGAAATGGTGGGGGCCGGTACCTTTCGCGATGATTTGTGGTATCGCCTCAATGTCTTCCCGATCCGGCTGCCGCCATTGCGGGAGCGCGCGCAGGACATACCCACGCTGGCGGCGCACTTCGCATGGCGGGTCGGACAGCGCCTCGGACGCGGGCCGCTGACACCGTCACGCCAGGATCTCGAGCTTCTGGTCGCCTATTCCTGGCCCGGCAATGTGCGAGAGCTGGCCGCAGTGATCGAACGCGCAGCGATCCTGGGTAATGGGCAGGACCTCGCAGTGGCCGCGGCGTTGGGTGTTTCGAACGCAACCCTGGAGGTGAGAAGGGCCCATGAGGCGGCCGCGGATGCTGATGAGATCGTTTCGCTCGACGAGGCGATGGCCGACCACATCCGCCGCGCATTGCGCGCCACCCGCGGACGCATCGAAGGCCCGAAAGGCGCGGCCAGGCTTCTCGGCATCAACCCGCATACGCTGCGTGCCCGCATGCGCAAGCTACACCTCGACTGGCAGCAGTTCCGCGGCTACAGCTGAAAGCCGGCCGGGCGCCGCAGCAGCGCGTTGTCGCTTCCCACCAGCACCATCTTCGACGGATCGCCGTCCGCGATGTAAAGCACGAGGCCGCGCGCGCCCGGATCGACGTCGAAAATCAACGCCGTCCGATAGCTCTGTCCTGGCAGCAACGTCCGCTGCAGGTCGCCCAGACTAACCGGCGGATACTCCTCCCCGGCACTGTCCACGAGGCGCACCTTCCGGCTCCCGGGATACACGGGCAGGTCGCGCGGACGACTCCGGCTGACGGTCTGTGCGTCGAACCTCACGTTCAGCTGCACGGTCAACGAGCGTCCGTCGCGCCGCACGTCCACCACGGAATACGCGAGGTGACAATCCAGCTCGCAGATGTACTTCTCGTCACCGGGCACGAGTAGCCGATCGGGCGCCAGCGCGGCCGCCCCGGCCACCATGAGGACGTATCCGGTCGTGATGGTGCCGGTCGCGACGGCGGCGCGCCGGAAAAGCCGACGATTGCCCTTGACGGCGGCCGCCAGGGCGAGCGTGGTGCCGGCGCCGGCGGTGCCGACGACGGCGAGCAAGAGGAATGCTTGGGTCCACATGGGCCCTCCCTTCACAGAGTACTTTATTCTGTAAAGCATACGCGCAAAAAAAACTACACTTTGCGGGTCGCCTTGATGACCTGCTCCATATGATCGAGATAGTGCTCGAGCGCGCGCTTGCCGGCCGCCGTCAACGCGTATTCCGTCTTCGGCCGGCGCTCCTCGAACGACTTCGTGCAAGTGACATAGCCGGCCTCTTCCAGCTTGCGCGCGTGGACACTCAGATTGCCGTCGGTCGTCTCCAGCAAGTCGCGCAGGTCGCTGAAGCGGAGGCGCTGATTGACGGCGAGCGCACTGAGGATGCCGAGCCGCGTCCGCTCGTGGATCAGCGCATCGAGGTCGGCCGGCTTGGCGGCCTGCCGGCGCGGCGCCGTCTGCTTCTTCCGGGCAGCGCTTCCCTCAGCCACCGTACCTCCACGCGATGATGACGCCGAAGATGAGTTGTAGCGCACCGAAACCCGCGGCGAGCATCAGGTTTCCGGACCAGAACAGTGCGACCAGGCCCAGCACGAAAAAGAGCGCGCCCATGAGTGGAATCACGCGCACCGAGCTCAGGCCGCCCGCCACGATGCCGCTGGCGTACAACAGCAGCCAGAGGCTGGGCAGCACCTCGTAGTTCCCGGCGGTCGCGAGCGCCCACGTGAGCACGCCGCCCGCCAGCACGGGTGGCGCGAATGCCATCGCGAAGCGGCGCGCCGGTCCGCCCCAGAGCGGAATGCGCGCGCGCCGTGCCTTCAGGAACATGGTAACGCTCGCCAGGATGACGGCCACCACCAGTTCCAGCAGCCACACGCGCAGCCATTGTGCGGGATCCGTTTGTTTCGAGGCGAGGTACGCGGCGACCAGCGCGCTGGCGCCCATGGCGGCCCCGCCCCAGCCGGGCACGGCGGTGAATGCGCCGGCGCGTTCCATGGTCTGGCGTATGAAGTCCAGGTTGGCGGCGGCGCGTTCGTGTACGGGCGCGGGCTGGCTTCCCATGAGAGGGAGTATGCCAGCCCGCCGGGTTTTCGTCAAGTCCTTTATACTACAAAGTTGGCTACGGGCGGTACAGCAGCACGGGCCGATTCGCGGCGCGCAGCACTTTGTCGGCGACGCTGCCCAGCAGCAGGCGTTTCATGCCGCTGCGTCCGTGGGTGGCCATGCAGATCACGTCGATGTTGTTCTGTTCGGCGTAATCGAGAATGGCGCCGGCGGCAAAGGCGGATACGACCACCTCGGTATCGACGAGGTAGCCTTCCACGCCGAGCTGGGTGGCCAGGTCGTTCAGATACTCGTGCGCGGCATCGACTCGCTCGCGCAGCCGCGCGTCGGATTGCACGAGCGCGTTGAACTCGGTGGCCACGTAGGCGGGCGGCACGATGCGCAGCAGCGTGATCCTGGTTTTGCTCGGTTCGGCGATCTCGAGCGCGTGCTTGAGCACGGACTCGGCGAGCTGCGAGCCGTCGAGCGTCACCAGGATGTTGTCGGTCCGCAGCTCCACGTCCCTTTGCTCATCTTCGCGCGCGCGAATCAGCAGGATCGGCTTGTGGATGTGGCGCACGAGATTGTCGGCCACACTGCCGATCCACGCGCGGCTGATGCCGCTGCGGCCATGCGTGGCCATGACGATGAGATCGGGATCCGACTCGGTGATTTCTTCTTCGAGGCATTGCACCACGCTGCCCTCCACCACCTTGCAGTCCGCCCCGATATGATTGACGAGATACTCCTGCTCCAACCTGATGGCGTTGCCGTTCCATTCCCGCTCGGCCTTCTCGACACCTTCGTAGCGGAACGAGGTGATCTCATCCCAGTCGGGCTCGGTATGTGGCTCGTGGACATGCACGACTTTGAGCTGAGCACCGCAGCGCTTGGCCAATGTGCTGGCGAGAGGAAGCGCCTGCTCGCTGAATTGCGAGCCATCCAGGGGGAGCAATACGGCGCGGTACATGTGGAGCTCCTGATTATGGTGATACTTCAGGATTGTCCGCCTCCGGCGTGCCGGGTAGAGGGGAATGCCCTACATCGGCTTCA
>CBJLQC010000337.1:0-3735 GCA_966424955.1 uncultured bacterium
GCATCATGGTGCCGCGCACGCCGATCCAGTCGCCGGTGTCCAGCAGCTCCAGCACGGCAAACAACTCGTCGCCCAGCTCGTCCTTGCGGAAGTACAGCTGGATTTTGCCGGCGCGATCGGCCAGGTGCGCGAACATCGTTTTGCCGTGCCCGCGTATGGAGACCAGGCGACCCGCGATCTTTACCTGCGCGTTCGTGTCGGTGCCGCCTTCCGGCACCAGTTCCTTCGCTTGCGCGGAGCTGTGCGTGACATCATACGAATAGGCGAACGGCTCGATGCCCCGCTCGCGCAGCTGCTCGAGCTTGCGGATCCGATCCTCGACGACGTAGCTGCGGTCCTCGCTCACGCGTTCGCCCCGTATTGCTTCAGAAACGCTTCGATGAAGGGATCCAGGTCACCATCCATGACGCGCTGCACGTCGCCGATCTTCAGATCGGTGCGATGATCGTTGACCATCGTGTAGGGCTGGAAGACGTAGGAACGGATCTGGCTGCCCCACGCGATGTCCGATTTCGATGCCTCGACCTTGGCGCGCTCGGCTTCTTTCTTCTCCACTTCCCGCTGGTAGAGCGCGGCGCGCAACATCTTCATCGCCGTCTCCTTGTTCTGGAACTGGCTGCGCTCGTTCTGGCAGGCCGCCACGATCCCGGTCGGGATGTGCGTTACGCGCACCGCGGTCTCCACCTTGTTCACGTTCTGACCGCCTTTGCCGCCGGCCCGATACGTATCGATGCGCAAATCCTTTTCGTCGATGATGATCTCGATCGTGTCGTCCACTACCGGATACACGAAGACGCTGGCAAACGAAGTGTGGCGGCGGCTCTGTGAATCGAAAGGTGAGATGCGGACCAGCCGGTGCACGCCGCGCTCGGCTTTCAGGTAGCCGTATGCGTACTTGCCCTTGATTTCGATCGACGCGCTCTTGATGCCGGCTTCTTCGCCCGGCTGCAGATCGTGCACGATCACTTCGTAGTCGTGCTGCTGCGCATAGCGCGTGTACATGCGGAAAAGCATCTCGGCCCAGTCCTGCGACTCGGTGCCGCCCGCCCCGGGGTGGATCGTGAGAATCGCGTCGCGTGCATCGTCCGCGCCCCGCAGCATGGTGCGCAGCTCGAGTTTCTCGATGTCCTGCTCGAGGCGGGCGATCTCCTGGTTCAGCTCTTCTTCGAGCGCAACATCGACCTCCGCCTCCAGCAGCGTGGCCAGCTCATCCAGCTCGTGCACCTTCCGCATGAGCTCGTCATGCGGCTCGAGCCAGCTTTTCAGCTCGTTGGCTTCCGCGATCACGTCGCGCGCTGTCTGTGGATTATCCCAGAAGGTGGGGTCGGCCATGCGCTCCTCCAGCACGGCCAGCTTCGACTTCTTGCCTACAACGTCAAAGGTAGCCTCCGAGCGCCTCGATGCGCTCGCGGTGTGGAGCTAACCGGCTGTCCATTTCGGTCGCCATCTATCTTTCAGTGCAGGGTTTCGTAAACGAAAGGCCGTCCCCCGCGGAAACGGCCCAATTCACGAAAATATACGGATTTAGCCCGGCCGGTACTAGTGCGCGGCTAGAAGATTTTGGCGCCCTTGGCCAGCAGCTCGTTCAATGCATCGCGAAAATAGGGCGTTGCCTTGGCCGTCTCCAGGCCGACCTGCTCCACGTACTCTTCCCAGCTCTTGCGGATCTCATCGCGGAACTCCGTGCGCAGCGCCGCCGCACCCGTCGTCTTCTGCAACCTCTCCTTGTTGTAAGCGACGATGTCCGAAACCAGCGCCCGCGCCAGCCGCTGTGCGCGGGCGGCCGGATCCTGGTTGCGAAAACTTGCGCGCTTCGGGGCGGTGGCCGTGCTCACCGCGGCCGCCGGCGCGGTTGGCGCAGGCGCAGGCGGCGGCGCCGTCACCACGGCCGCCACGGGAGCGCTCGCGCTGACGGTGCGCAGCGGCGCAGGCGGCGGAGCCGTCGGCAGCGCGCGGGGAATGGCCGGCTCCGCGGGCGGCGACGTCGGCACCAGCTTCGGACCGGACGGTGGCGGCGCGGCCTGCGCGCCTTCCCGTGTGATCTCGAAAACATTTGAACAGCGCGAACAGCGCGCTTTGATGCCACCGGCGGGAACGCGTTCCGGATCCACCCGGAACGTGGACTGACACTGTGGGCAGCGGACGTTCATGTCTCTTTCGGTGCTTCCAGTTCCTCTGAAGAAACGATCGATTGGCCGAAGTACGTGCCCCGCGCGTCGGACCGGCGATCGACTGCGTAGACCGAGCCGGGCAGCTTCTTGGCAAACGACTTCATCTCGGTAGCAAGTTCGCTGACTCGCGCCGTGTGCGCAAAGGTGCGCTGCTGGTTGGTCACCACGCCGATCGAGAGCGTCATCAGCGGCACCCATACGATATTGCCGCGCCGGTCCCGTCCCAGGAAGTACCCCGCCCGGCGGTCTTCCTCTGTGTACTGGTAAGGGATCAGCTCATCGAAGATCTCGATGACTTCCTCGCAGACCAGGCGCATGCTGTCGAACGGAACGTTGAAGATGAAATCATCCCCGCCGATATGCCCGACGAAGCCATCCGGACAGTGTCCCTTCACGATGTCGCGCAGGATCCGCGAGAGCAGCTTGATGACGCCGTCCCCCTCGTTGTAGCCGTACCGGTCGTTGAATTCCTTGAAGTGATCCAGGTCGGCATAGCAGACCGCGAACGTCTCACCCCGGCGGATGCGTTCGTTGATGTCACGCTCGATCTGGGGCGTGCCCGGCAGGCGGGTGGTCGGGTGCACGCTGACATCGCGGTCCGCGCGGTTCAGGATCATCTGCATGCGCAGCGTGCGCTCGCGGATGTCCATGTCGTCGGGCATGACGTCGTCGGCGCCCGCATCCAGCCCCTGGATGACGAGTTCTTTCTGGCCCGCGCGTACCGCCATGACGATGGGCACGATCGCACTGAAGGGATCGCTCTTCAGTTTGCGACAGAGCTCGATCGTGCCGTTGCCGCTTTCGGTGTCGAGTACGAGCCCGGCCGGAAAGCGTCGATTTACGATCGCGATCACTTCTTCGCGATCCGTGATCTCATTCAATGCCAGCCCCGCCTGCTCCGCAAAATCGCGGACGAGCGGCGGACACTCATGCCCTGACGGCGAGTGGTAAACGAGTACCGTCTTAAGACCCATGCCTCGGGATGCTGGAAATGGTCCGGGAGATGACGCAAGCTACGCCAAATATTGAGGTTAGTCAATCAATCAATTGGCCTGCTCAGCGGCCCGCGCGCGCCTTGCGCCGCCCGCCTTTCGGGGGGCCGCCCGGGCGCCCCTTGGCCTTCCCCGGCCCGCGGTCTTTGCCCTTTCTGGCTTTGCCGCGCTCATCCTCCTGCAGCACGAAATCGATCTTGCGACCTTCCAGGTCCACGCGCGCAACCAGGACCTTGACCCGGTCGCCCAGCCGGAAACGCCGGCGCGTACGCTCGCCCACCAGCGAGTATTGCTCTTCCACGAACTGATAGTAGTCGTCCTCGAGCGAGCTGATGTGCACCAGCCCTTCCACGAAATAATCATCGAGCAGCACAAAGAAGCCGAAGGCCGTCACGCTCGAGACGCTGGCGGTGAAAACATCGCCGACGTGGCGCTGCATGAACTCCACCTTCTTCATCTCGATACTGTCACGCTCGGCATCGACGGCCACCCGTTCGCGCGTGCTGGAGACGCGCGCGATTTCCGGCAGCTGCTGCGTGTTCATCGCTTCGCGCACGTTTTCCTGGTTCAGG
>CBJLQC010000338.1:0-3734 GCA_966424955.1 uncultured bacterium
GAAGCTCGCGATGGTCGCGATCGGATTCGGACCGGGCGCGCCGTAGTACGGTTCGTTGTACGCCGGTGCGCTGTAATAAGGCTCGTCGTATGCCGGCTCGTAGTACGGCCGTTCGACGTAAACCGGGCGTTGCACGACTACCGGGCGCTCGACGTAAACCGGCCGCTGGACCACTACCGGCCGTTGGACGACCACCGGTCGCTGGACGACCACGCGGCGTTCCACCACCGCCGGCCGCCTCACGATCACGTCGCGCGCCACGGGGCGGTGCGGGTAGGTGTAAGCGCGATCGTCGCGGTCGTAGTAACGGGGACGCGGTCCATCGCGTTCCGCAAACGCAGGTAGCGCGATGGCGAGCATCGTTCCCGCGGACAACATGCAGATGGTCTTCTTCGCGTTCATGGCACACTCCTTTCATAGTTGCCTGCGTATTAGAACGCTGCATCCTGGCGTTTGACTATGGGACAAGTGCAACAGTCTGTTAAGCCGTAACCGTTCTGTTACAGGGCTCTGCGCGCGCTGCCGCCGGCGGCCGCGAACCGCACTCCCCGGTCGATGGTCTTATTCCTGAAACATATGGAAACAATTATCGCGTGCCGCGTCTGCGGCGAAGTGCAACGCACGGTGCGACCCGGGCCGCGCGAAGTGGCGCAGTGCGCGCGTTGCGGTGCGCAACTTGTTCATTCATCGCCGCAGCGGCTGCAATGGGTAGCCGCGTTCTCACTCGCCGCACTCGCGTTCTACATTCCGGCCAACATCTATCCCATCCTGCGCATGAATTTCTACGGTGCGTATTCCGAAAGCACGGTGTGGGACGGGTGCGTGGCGCTCGTGCACGATGGCGAGTGGCTCGTCGCCGCAGTCGTGTTTTCCGCGAGCATACTCATTCCGCTGGTGAAGCTGATCGGCCTCTTCTTTCTCGTCGTCACGGCGCAACTGCGCGCGAGCCTCTGGCGTCCCGAGCGCATGCGCATCTACCGCTTCATCGATGCGATCGGGCCGTGGGCAATGCTCGATGTGTTTCTCGTCGCCGTGCTCGTCGCGCTGGTGCGCCTCGAACGGCTCGCGACGGTGCTGCCCGGCCCGGGCCTGCTCGCGTTCACTGCGGTGGTGGTGTTCACGCTGCTCGCATCGGCGAGCTTCGATCCCCAATGGATCTGGCCGCGTCAGAGGAGCGATCGATGAGCGATTTCGAGCGCGATCCGGCGGCCGAGCCGCTGCCGGAAGCGCGCATCACCAAAAAGCGCTGGCGCTTGTCGATCGTCTGGGTGGTGCCGCTTATCGCGGTCCTGACCGCCGGCGTTCTGGTGTACGACCATCTGCGCGAATGGGGTCCACAGATCACGATCCGCTTCAGCGACGCGAGCGGCGTGCGCACGGGACAGACGCAACTCAAGTATCGCGGGATTCCGATCGGGGACGTGAGCGCAGTGGAACTGAGCGCTGATCAGCACTATGCGAACGTCACCGTCCGGCTGCGCCATTCCGCGAAGAGCATCGCGCGCGAGGGCTCGATGTTCTGGATCGTGCGACCGCAGGTGGGACTCGAGAACATCACAGGACTCGGAACGGTGCTGACCGGGCCAGAGATCCAGGTGTTGCCGGGAAACGGCAATTCGGCATCGAGTTTCACCGGGCTCGAAAAGGCGCCGACGATGGTCGAGTCGAACGGACTCAGGATCGTGCTGCGCGCGAGCCGGCTCGGCGGCGTCAAGCCGAACGCGCCGGTGTATTACAAAGGCATCGAAGTGGGTACGATCGAAGACGTCGGCCTCACGCACGATGCGGCCGCCGTGGACATCCACGTCGTCATCCGCAAGCGCTATGCCCGGCTCGTGCGCAGCAGCTCGAAGTTCTGGGTGGTGGGTGGTCTCGACATCAATGCCGGTCTGTTGAAGGGCGTCGACATCAAGCTCGAATCGTTGAAATCGCTGCTGGTTCCGGGCATCGCGTTTGCAACACCGGACGATGGCGCGAAGCCCGCGCCGAACGGGCTGGGATTTCTCCTCTACGACGAGCCACGCCGCGAATGGATGGAGTGGGCGCCCAAGATTTCGCTGCCGCGCGAAGGCGGCAAAACCAGCCGTTCGCCCTGAGCCATTTGAAAGCCAGCAAGCTCAACCATTCTCGCTGAACCCTTCGACACCGCTCAGGAAAAGCTTGTCGAAGGGCGACGGTCAAGACACCTGTAATCGCTGGCCGACATGCGCAATCTTCCGGCGCTTCTGTGCTAACATGAAACGACCCTCGAGAAAGACCGTAACAAAACCCGATGCCTGATTCGAACCCGCTGCCGGGTGAGCGCAGCATGCCGCGCATTGAGCGCAGAAAACCGGACCCATCCACCGTCCAGGCCTGGGAGGCGCTGTCCACGACGGAGGCCGAACTTTCGGCCACCCGCGCCAAGCTCGCGAGCACGCTGGAAGCGCTCAGCGCGGCCCGCGAGCGTGAGGAGCGGCTATTGCGGATGCTGGAGCGCCGGGAGGTGCGTTTGCCGCATCTCGCCGTGGCGGTCGCCGTGGCGGTGGTCATCGGCGTCGTGCTGACCTTCGTCGCCGTGCGTTATCAGGAGGCGCTGGGCGTAACCTCCGCGAACCGGACGTCGATGGTGCAGCAGGACGTCGGTCCGCCGTCGGTTTCCTACAGCTGCTGAGGTGCCCTAGGGGATTGTCATTCCGGACAGCGATCCGGAATCCATTGTGGATCTCGCGATACGCCGGAACGGCCGCATTCCGGTATGATGGCCCAAGCTGCACGGCTGCAGTTCCTATCGTCCACCCGTATCACTTCACTCGTATCGGAGCAAAACATGATTGCGTCGCATCTTGTGCGTCGATCTTTGATGACGTTCCTGTTGAGCGTGGCAGTGAGCGCTGCGTATGGCCAGGCGCAGCCCAAGCAGGACTACGAGCCGACCGTCGGCCAGGAAGGCAAGGACGTCGTGTGGGTGCCGACTTCACAGACGCTGGTGAACAAGATGCTCGACATGGCGAAGGTGACCCCGAAGGATTTCGTGATGGACCTCGGGTCGGGCGACGGCCGCACGGTGATCACGGCGGCGAAGCGTGGGGCTCACGCGGTCGGCATCGAATACAACCCGGAGATGGTCGCGCTCTCGAAGCGGAATGCGGCCAAGGAAGGCGTGACGGAAAAGGCCCAGTTCATGAAGGCCGATCTCTTCCAGACCGACCTTTCGAAAGCGACCGTGATCACGATGTTCCTGCTGCCGGACATCAACCTGAAGCTGCGCCCGAAGATCCTCGATTTGAAGCCCGGCACGCGCGTGGTTTCCAACTCGTTCACGATGGGCGACTGGAAAGCGGATCAAACCGAGACCGTGAGCGAAGGCTGCAACAGCTACTGCACGGCGTATCTCTGGATCGTGCCGGCCAAGGTGGGCGGCCGCTGGCAATTGCCCGACGGCGAACTTACGCTGAAGCAGAGCTACCAGATGGTGACGGGCTCATTGAAGAGCGGCAGCGCCACGGCACAGATCACCGGGGGCAAGCTGCACGGCGACCAGTTGAGTTTCAGCGCGGGCGGCGTGCAGTACACCGGCCACGTGAACGGCGATACCATCGAAGGGACGGCGAAGGGCAGCAGCCGCAGCGGCATGTGGACCGCGCACCGCACATCGAAGCAGACCGCGGCGCGATAGGCCTGGCGCGTAAAGGAGGAGGAGCGCATGTCAGACGCAATGAAAATGGTATCGCGCAAGCCGCTCGAGCAGAACG
>CBJLQC010000339.1:0-3721 GCA_966424955.1 uncultured bacterium
CGGCGCGGCGGACGGCGTGCCCGGCAACCGGCCGCGCGCGATCACTGCCCCATCGTTCTTGCGCAGCGCAAACACCGAATCGCTGGCGGTAAAGGCAACCAGGTGGTCACCGGCGTCGATCAGCGTCTCAGCAATTGCGCCCGGCAGTCGAATGCGCCACACGCGGTTGCCATTATCGAGCGACAGCGCGTTGACCGTACCCTGCTGCGTGCCGACATAGATCACGTTGCTGCCCAGCAGTGGCGTGGTGGCAACCGCGCCCAGGCGAACGCGCCACCGCTCCTGCCCGCGCGCGATCTCGCGGGCGTGCAGGCTGCCGTCATTCTCATCCGTGCCGATGTAGAGCATGTTGCGGTCGTACAGTACCGTGCTGGTCACCGCGTTGCCGAACCGCCGCTGCCAGTGACGCCGCCCGCTCTGCCGATGATATGCGAGCAGCTCGCGATTGGTCGTGGCGGTGACCACCACCGAATCGAGCAGCAGGAGCGCGCCGCGCATGCCGGCGCCGGCATTGACGTCCCACGCGACGGCGGGCTGCGTGGCGGGAATCGCTTCATCTTCGTACAGCGCGCGCCGCTGATTGCCGAACAGCGTGCCATACGCCGGCGCATTGCCTACCGCCACCGGCACGGGCGGGGGACCGCAGGCTGCCAGTGTCAGCACGCAGAGCGCGATGCATCCCAAATTGACACCGCCCGAGGGCAGGTCTAGCTTTTTTGCCATGTCAGTGACCAGCGAAATCAAACACCTCGGCGAACACGTTGATGCTACTGTGACGGTTCGCGGTTGGGTCCAAACGACGCGCGCGCACGGCAAGGTCGCGTTCGTCGTCGTGCGCGATGGTACCGGTATCGTGCAGTGCGTGCTGGTACAAAAACAAGTGCCGGCCGAAGTCTGGGGCCGGCTCGAGCAGCTGCACCAGGAAACCAGCGTCTTTGTCACCGGCTCGGTGCGCGCCGACGCGCGCGCGCCCGGCGGTTACGAGCTGACCGTCGAGGATCTCACCATTTTCGGCGAGAGCATCGACTATCCGATTCAACCCAAAGAGCACGGCGTCGATTTCCTGCTCGATCATCGGCACCTCTGGCTGCGTTCCACGCAGCAGCGCGCCATCATGCGCGTGCGCAACGAGATGGAATCGGCCATCCACGACTTCTTTTATCAGCGCGAATTCCTGCGCATCGATACGCCCATCCTGACGGGCGCGATCGGCGAGGGCGGCGCCGGCCTGTTCGAGGTCGATTATTTCGAGCAGCAGGCCTACCTTGCGCAGACAGGCCAGCTGTATGGTGAAGCGGCCGCGGCCGCTTTCGGCAAGATCTACTGCTTCGGCCCGACCTTCCGCGCCGAGAAATCGAAGACGCGCCGCCACCTCACCGAGTTCTGGATGTTGGAGCCCGAGGTCGCCTGGTACGACAGCAACGACAACATGCGCTTGCAGGAAGACCTGGTGAGCTACCTCGTGGAACGCGCACTGGAGCGCTGTCGTGACGAGCTGGACGTGCTGGAACGCGACGTGAGCCGGCTGGCCAGCGTGCGCACGCCGTTCCCACGGGTCGATTACAGCGATGCCGTGCGCATTCTGAAGGAAAAAGGCCACGAAATCGAATGGGGCGAAGACCTGGGCGCGCCGCATGAGACCGCCCTCGCCGAGGACCACGATCGGCCGGTCTTCATCATGAATTATCCCAAGGAGGCGAAAGCCTTCTACATGAAGGAAAACCCCGCCGACCCGCGCACCGTGCTCTGCGATGATCTGCTCGCGCCGGAAGGCTATGGCGAGATCATTGGCGGCAGCCAGCGCGAGGATGATCTCGACAAACTGCTCGCGGGCATTCGCGCGCACGGGCTCCCGGAAGAGTCGTACGGCTGGTATCTCGAGCTGCGCAAGTACGGCACGTTTGTGCACTCGGGATTCGGGCTCGGGCTGGAGCGCACGGTCGCATGGATTACGGGCCGGCAGCATATCCGGGAATGCATTCCGTTCCCGCGAATGATGTATCGGCTTTATCCTTGAATCGGGATCGGGATCGGGTCGCGTGATCGGGCCCGGTTTTGGGGCTCGTCCTCGTCCACGGGATGAGGATCGGGTTTCTCATCAATGGCGTTCGTCGTTCCCGATCCCGATCCCGAGGACGAGGACGCGCCCTGATCCGTGCCCGATCCCGCGACCCTCATCCGCGCCCGATCTTGATCTCGTTCCACAAGGCATCCAGCTCTTCCAGTGACGCTTTTCCTAATTCGACACCACGTTCGCGCGCGAGCTTCTCCAGCGCATCGAACCGCGCCGTAAATTTCTGATTCGCGCGCTGCAATGCCTGCAGGGAATGGATACCGGTTAATCGCGTGAGGTTGACCACCGCGAAGAGCAAGTCACCGAGCTCTTCCTCGAGCGCATCGGATGGCTCCTGCTCCATCGCCTCGCGCACTTCTTCCAACTCTTCGGCGACTTTCTCGAAAGCCCCGCGCGCATCGGCCCAGTCGAACCCGACGGTACTGACGCGCTCCTGGATGCGATGCGCCTTGGAGAGTGGATCCAGGCCGCTGGATAGCCCGGAGAGCAGCGTGGCGTCGGGGTCGGCGGCGGCGCGCTCGCGTGCTTTCAGCTCTTCCCATTTCTCGGGCGGGCCGTCGCCGTAGAGGTGCGGATGTCGACGTCGCATCTTGGCTTCCAGGTGGGCAACCACCTCCTCGCCGGTGAAGGCGCCGCGCTCCTCGGCCAGGACGATCTGAAAGGCGATGTTGAGAAGCAGGTCACCCAGCTCGGACTGCAATTCTGCATCATTGCGCGCCACCACGGCGTCGCTGACCTCGTGCGCCTCCTCGAGCAGGTAGGGGAGGAGCGATTGCGGCGTCTGGGCCGCATCCCAGGGGCAGTTGGCGCGGAGAAAACGGACGAGCGCGAGGGCGCGATCAAGTTGCACGGGGTCCACAGCCAGCCTATACTAGACCCCCTTTAGCCATGGTGTCAAACGAGTTACAGGATCGCGCCTGGGTCGAAGTCGATACCGGTGCGCTGCGCGCGAACTACCAGCGCATTCGCGAGCGCGTAGGGCGCAACGTCGCCATCATCCCGATGGTGAAAGCGGATGGCTACGGTATGGGCGCGCGGCTGGTCGTGCGCGCGCTGGAGCCGCTCGATCCGTATGCATTCGGCGTGGCGGCCGCGGAGGAGGGCAGGGCGTTGCGGGTAGCTGGTGTGCGCGGGCCGATCATCGTGTTCACGCCGCTGACGCGTGAGGCATTGGAGGTGGCGGCGCAGCAGCAGCTCACGCCCGCCATCTCGGACCTCGATTCGCTGGCGTACTGGCACGAGGTCGCCCGTGGCAGGCCGTTCCACGTCGAGATCGACACCGGGATGGGGCGCGCCGGATTCGATTGGCGCGAGACGTCGGCGTGGAGCGAGCAGGTGCGCAGCATCGCCGCGGAGGGCACGCCCTGCGCGGGTGTATTCACACACTTTCATGGCGCGGACGCGCCTGACGGTGCAGCGACGGCCACGCAATGGCAGCGCTTTCGGGATGCGCTTGCGCAGTTCCCGCTATCGACAGAGGACCTCCTCGTCCACGCGTGTAACAGCGCGGCCAGCCTGCGATGGCCCGAATACGCGCTGGACGCTGTGCGCCCGGGCATTTTCCTGTACGGCGGACACCCGGCGCCCGAGGTAATCGGCGAGGAGCGGCTGCGCCCCGAGCCGGTGGCGAGCATCCTGGCGCGCGTG
>CBJLQC010000340.1:0-3706 GCA_966424955.1 uncultured bacterium
CGGTCTACAAATTGATGTTAGAGTGAGGAGCACGTAACGGCGAGCCGATTACGTGCACGCGCGATCGAAGTTAAAACCGAAATAAGATGTCAGTATGTAAAGAAGCGTTTCGAAGCGCCGGTTTCGCTTTCGCCGTGAAACAACTTCGCGTGCTTCGCGCCTTCGCGGTGAACACAACTTCGTGATCTTCGTGTCTTCGTGGTAAAAACGTTTAAGCGGTGGACCCGCCGCAGCTGCTGCCCGATCCAGCTGTACACCCGAAACAATGCGGCCCCACCTCGATGACGCGCTCCTGCAGTAGCGCCAGGTCAGCATCCTGGATGCGTGCCGGCACACCGTGGTTCACCGGGATCTCCAGCATCTGATTGAAATCACAATCGTACAGCGTGCCATCCCAGCCGACGGACAGCGTGTTGCGGCACATGACGCCCTGCGCGGCAGCCGGATTGAACGCGTTCACGAGCGCCGTCATGTATTCGATGGTGCGGCCCTTTTCCTCGAGGAAGGCGAGGAACCGGGAAATGGGCATATTGGTGATGGTGTACAGCTGATCGAACACGACGTCGTACCGGCGCTTCAGCTCGCGTTTCCAGAGCGCTTCCAGCTGCGGCTGCGCGCCGGGCAGAAACGTGCCGACCGGATTCATGACCAGGTTCAGCTTCAGCGAGCCACCGCGGCCGTAACCCAGCGCGTTCAGCAGCCGGAGCGCACACAGCGATTCCTCGAATACGCCTTCGCCGCGCTGCGCGTCCGTCTCGCGTGACTGGTAGTAGGGCAGTGATGCAATGATCTCCACCTCATGGCGCGCCAGCAGCTCGGGAATGTCCGCGTAGTTCGGCAGAAGGATCGCGGTCAGATTGCAGCGGTGCATCACGTGCGCGCCCGTGCTGCGCGCGCGGGTGACCAGCTCCCGGAAATCAGGGTGCAGCTCCGGCGCGCCGCCCGTGATGTCGACGATCGGGAAACGGGCCTGCTCGAGAAACGCGAGCGTGATTTCCAGCACCTCGCGCGACATGACTTCCTTGCGCTCGGGACCGGCATCGACGTGGCAGTGTCGGCACGTCTGGTTGCAGCGCTTGCCTACATTGATCTGCAGGATTTCGATGCGGGTCGCGCGCAGCGGGTAGAGCCCGGCCGCGCGCAGCGCATCGTCGAAGCTGCACGCGATGGGTAGGGCTCCGAGCACCTCGCGCTGCGCGCGTGCCGACGCGAGCGGTACCGCCTGCTTTTGAAGTGTCGGCAATACGCGCGACATCACATGCCCAGATCGTCGAGGTGATTGAGCGTCTGGACGCCGTGCACGAGCGACGCACCGCCGCGGATGGCCGCAGCCACATGCACGGCCTCCATCATCTCATCCACGTTCGAGCCCTTCTGCAAAGCGTCCTTCGAGTAGGCGTCAATGCAGTAGGGGCACTGCACCGCGTGCGCCACGGCGAGCGCGATCAGTGATTTTTCCCGCGTGGTCAGGGCGCCTTCGGCGAAAACGGCGTTGTACCAGTCGAAGAACTTGTCCGCCAGCTCCGGCGCGCCCCGGTTCACCTCGCCGAAGCGGGCGAGGTCCGCGTGATCGTAGTAATGCGGTCGGTTGGTCATGGCGTTAATCTACCCAACATGAAGCGATACGACATCATCGCCATCGGCGGTGGCGCGGCCGGGCTGGTTACCACCGCCGGCGCGGCCGGGCTGGGCGCGCGGACTGCGCTGGTCGAGCGAGGCCGCATGGGCGGCGAATGCCTGTGGACGGGGTGCGTGCCCAGCAAGGCGCTACTGGCGGCCGCGCGCTTCGTGGCCGCCGCGCGCGAGGGTGCGCGTTATGGCGTGGAGCTCGGTGAGCCGCGGGTCGAGTTCGCACGCGTCATGGCGCACGTGCACGCGGCCCGCCGCACCATCGAGCCGCACGACTCGCCCGAGCGATTCCGCGGCCTGGGCGTGGATGTGTATGAAAGCAGCGCGGCGTTCCTCGCTGATGACCGACTCGAAGTCAGTGGCGAGACACTGACCGCGCGTCACTTCGTGATCGCGACCGGCTCGCGGCCGGCAGTCCCGGACATTCCAGGGCTGCACGACGTCGAATTCCTCACGAATGAGGACGTATTCGAAATCGACGCGCTGCCACCGTCGCTGCTCGTGCTGGGTGGCGGCGCGGTCGGTGTCGAGCTGGCGCAGGCGTTCGCATTGCTGGGCAGCCGCGTCACGCTGCTCGAGGTGGACGAGCGCCTGCTGCGCAGCGAGGATGCGGAAATGGCCGAGCTGCTGCACGCGCGACTGGAACGCGACGGCGTCACGATCCACACGGGTGCGCGCATCGAGCGGGTCGCGCGCACGAGCGACGGCGTACAGCTCACGACGTCGCAGGCGACGTTCGATGCCGCGGCATTGCTGGTCGCGGCCGGGCGCAAAGCAAATACGGACACCCTGGGACTGGAAGAAACCAGCGTCGAGCTGACGGCCAACGGCTTGAAGCTGGACAAGTACCTGCGCACGACGGCCAGGAACATCTGGGCCGCCGGCGATGTCACGGGCGCGCCACGCTTCACGCACGTGGCGGATTACCAGGCGCGGCTGGTCCTGCGCAACGCGCTGTTCCCCGGACGGAAGGCAGCCGACTACAGCACCGTACCCTGGGCGATCTATACGCATCCCGAGCTGGCGCACGTCGGACTTACCGAAGCCGAAGCGCGGGACCAGCACGGGTCGGGCGTGCAGGTCTGGCGCAAGCCGCTCAACGAGCTGGACCGCGGCGTGGCGGACGGCCTGGCGGACGGCATGGTCAAGCTGATCGCTGATGCGAAGGGCCGGCTGCTGGGCGGACACGCCATCGGGCCGCACGCGAGCACGCTGCTGGGCGAAATCGCGCTGGCCATGAAAAAAGGAATCACGCTGTCGGAGTTGTCGTCGGTCATGCACGCCTATCCCACGTATCCGGAAGCGCTCAAACAGCTGGGTGATGCCTACGTGCGCACGCGGTTCAAGGGGATCGCGCAATGGGTGGCACGCCGGCTGGTGCGACGACCGTGAGATGGCATACCCCATGCTCCCTCTGGTGCGCACTCGCGAACGGAGATCGAGCCCATGTCCACTACATCCGGTGTCAAATCCACCCTCTGGATCGAAACCGCTGACGTCCCGAAATACAACCCGCTGACACAGGACCTGACCGTTGACGTGTGCGTTGTCGGCGCCGGCATTGCCGGCCTGAGCACCGCTTACGAGCTGGCGAAGGCCGGCCAGCGCGTCGCGGTCGTCGAGGACGGTGACATCGGCAGCGGCGAAACCGGGCGCACGACCGCACACATTACCGCGGCCCTCGACGACCGCTACTACAACATCGAGTCGATGCACGGCGAAGAGGGCGCGCGCATCGCGGCGGAGAGCCACCAGGCGGCCATCCACCGCGCCGAGGAAATCAGCCGGCTCGAGAACATCGATTGCGATTTTCTGCGCGTCGACGGCTATCTGTTCCTGGCCGAAGATCATCCCGACAAGGTTCTCGAGGACGAGCTGGAGGCCACGCATCGCGCCGGGATCACGGATACCGAGATCGTGGAGCGCGCGCCGCTGCCCTTCTGGGATACCGAGATCTGTCTGAAGTTTCCCGGCCAGGGGCAGTTCCATCCCATGAAATACCTGGCCGCGCTGGCGCGCAGCATCGAGCGTGAGGGCGGCCACATCTTCACGAACTCGCACGTCGATGAAGTGCAGG
>CBJLQC010000341.1:0-3701 GCA_966424955.1 uncultured bacterium
AGGGGCCAGGGATAGGGATAGGGGCAGGGGAAGGTTGCGTCCTTCCCCTCACCCTATCCCTATCCCTACCCCTAGTTCTTAGTTCCTCGTCCTGGCTCCTCGTTAACGCAGTTCCCGCCCCGCCCCCAGAAATCCGCGATGACGCCTACGGCGCCGCAATCGTAAACACGATCTGCATTGAATAATTCCCCGGCGTGTCGAGATCCCACCGATATCGCGTGCGATAGTAGAGTGACACGCTGGTGCCGAGCGTGGGCAGACCATTCGCGATTTCAGCTGCCGACGTCGACAGGTTGGTGAACGTCCCGCCCGGTGATGTGGCCCAGGCGAGGTCGGCAGCGGGTTTGTCGGGACGGGCCGGTTCCGTTTCCGTGTTGACCGCGCTCCACATCGGCGTCAGCGCGCTGATCGAAAGTGCCCACGCCGCATTCGAGCGAATGGTGGCGACCGGGCCCGTCGTTTGAGCGAAGCCCGTGTTGTAAACCGCCGTCGTGGGCGCCGCCAGATCGGTGGTCGTTGCGGAAAGCCTGAGATCGAAGATCGCCGGAATATCGATGATGACTTGCAGCGCACCGACCGGCGTCGCGCACGGCGTAATCGTCGCTATGCACTGCGCCTGTGCGCGCAGCGTGTGGGGCAGCGCGAGGATTGTAATGAGCACCGCCCACGCGTACCTCATGGCATCCTGCGCGCGCGGAACGTGCCGTTCAGAGTATTCGTGCCGGTAACCGTCCAGGTGCCGCTGATCGAGTCGGCCGCGACACGCGCGACGTGTCGGCGCACTTGCGCATCCATATATACATCCATGTCGACGACGTCGCCGCCGACCACGCGGCCGCTGAGCACGCCGAAGCGCGTCCGCTGCGTCCCCTGCAGATCGGTTTCCGTGATCTGCGCCGTCCCGGTGAAAGTCGCGCCCTCCTGCTCGCCGATCGTCAGCGTGCCGGCCATGTCGAGCACGGGCGTGGTCTGCGTCGCCTGGTATGTCCACGCGCCGCGTACATCAATGGCGCTGTTGTTGTCCGTGGGCGAATCACACGCAACCAGGACAGTCAGCAGCAGCAACAGTCGCTTCATCGCGCGGTCCGGAAGCGGAGTGGACGACCCGCGACCTGCAGGCTGACCTGCGCCGCCTCGCCTTCTCTGACCTCGACCGTAATTTCCCGCTCCACGCGCAATGGCTCGCTCAGCGCGGCGAAATCGGCAGTCACCGTGTAGCGGCCGACGGGTAGTGCTTCGAAAACCGCTTGCTCGCTGCTCGTGCGCCGCGCCAGCCATTCGCGGCCGTATGCATCGCGCGCTACGATCGATGCCTTGGAGAGATCCAGATTGCGCAGACGCTCGGCGGCGCCCAGCTCGAGCGTCACCAGCAGGCGCGTAGTGGCGACCAGTGCGATGTCGCGATCGTCGTTGTGGCCGACCATCCAGCCGAACGGCAGCGACGCCGGATCGACCGTCACGGCGCCCTGCGTCGCTTCCCAGAAACGGTAGCTGCCATCCTGCGCGGTGACCGCGCGGCCGGCGCCTCTGCGCACGGCCACATTGGGCACACCCGGCTCGCCCGCATCGCGCTGGCGGTTGCCGTTGTAATCCCGATAGACGATGCCGTATGCACGGCCGGCGGTGATGCGCGGCAGGCCGAGGCTGCGCTCGACCTTGAGCGCGACGATCCACGGCGTGCGTTGCCCGATGCCGGTCAGTATGGGATTGCGCTCGACGCCCAGCGCCAGCGTCATTTGCGGCAGGAGATACTGTGCGCCCGCCCGGATGATGTGGGTGGCGCTCACGCCCGTCCACGACTGCAGCCCGTATTCCGCATCCAGCTCCAGGCGCGGTGAGATCGCCGGGAACTGGATGCGGTCGGCGCGCAGGTTTACTACCACCTGCTGCGGCAGATAGCCGGTGCCCGCGCTGTTGCGCTCGTAGTTGCTCTCCAGCTGGAACACGCCGTAGCGCGTCGCGCGCGAGAGATTGGTCCGCCAGGTCAAGCGCGTGCCGGTATCGACGGCATCAATGTCGGCGGCGCGGATGCTGCGCTCGAGCCGGGCCACGCCGGCGTCGCTCGCGTAGCCGAAGCCGCGCCACGCGCCGCCGGCGCCCAGCGAGAAGTGTGTTTCCGCGTTGCCATAGCCAATGGGCGCGGCGTCGACGTCGAACGCGGTGTGCCGGATGTCCGCGCGCAGGCGCATCGACTCGGCCAGCAGCCAGGACGGCGAAAAGGCCGCCGAGCGCGTGTGGAACGCGTAGTCGGCGCGGCTGTGGTCGCGCGCCTCGACGAACGAGCCGGCCACATCCCATCGTTGCGTGAGTGCGGCCAAAAAGGACAGGTGCACTTCATTCTCCGCGCGCGCGTACGCACGCGCGCCGCCCGGCGCGTGCGTGACCTGCAGCTCCGCATGGTCGCGCGCGCGCTCGTGGCTCACGCGCGCGCTCCAGCCCATGCCGCTGCCACCCAGAAAGCGGCGGTACGCGCTCTCTCCGCCGAAGGTGAGCGTATGAATCGGATGACTGCGCGCCTGGACCGCGAACGCCGTCAGCTCTTCCTGCTGAAAACCAACATCGCGCAGATAGCTCGCCGTCGCGCCGGCGCGCAGATAACGGAAGCTCTGCTCGTAATGCGCGCCGTACAGCTCGCCATCACGGTTGCCCCCGAGTGATGCTACGCCGGCACGCGCCGCGGTAACCTCGATGCGCCGCGCGGTGTCGCCGTGCTCGAACGCAAAACCGCGTCCGCCCGCATTCACTCCGGTGAGGTCGGTCATGGCCAGCACGGTGCCGCCCAGCGTCGCGCGCCAGCGCGGCGTCCAGGCGACGAGGTGCGGATCGGTCACGAACGTGCCGACCGTGGCCAGCCCGCGCACCATCGGCGCGGTGAGCGTCGGGGCGAGGGTCAGCCGGCCATCCAGCTGGATGTCGCCGGCCAGCGGACCGGTGAGCGCGAGCTGCGGCACGGCTTCCGTCACGCCGTCCGCGGTCACGCTCCCAACACTGACGCGTGCCGCCGCACCGAGTGGATGCAGCGCGTCGGCATCGGTGCCCACGGTGAGCGTGGTCAAGGTATGCGCTTGCGCGGCGCGCGATGTCGCATGGGCACGCACAAAGAAGTTGCCCGTGCCCATGCTCCGCGGCACATCGACGCGCTGCGCGTACTGCGCGGTGCCGAACGCATTAATGACCAGCTGGGTGCTGTCGCGGCCGCGCCAGCCTGCCGGCAGCTCCAACCGCACCGTCACCGTGTCCGCGGTGTTGCCGCGGTTCGCGATCGTGTAGGCCAGCTCGAACCGTTCGCTCGCACGGACGGCGGGCAACGCCGGCGGTGCCGTGATGTGCAGCCCGTAAATCGGGGTGACCGTCATCACCACCGGAACCGTGGCCTCGCCTCCGTCCGCGCGGAACGACACACGCGCGGCCTCCCGGGCGCCGGCCGGCGCGCGCGCGGGAATGCCGATCGTGATCAGCGCATTCGGTGCCGAGGTGACATCCAGCGATCCGGCACTGCGTCCAACGATGGTGAATCCATTCACCGCGCGCGCGGCATAGCTGACCACCGGGGCGTTGCGCAGGCTGGCGGGTACCGGGACGCGGACCACCTGGAAGCTGCGTGGCGGACCCTGCTGCGCGGACAGCGACCGCGCGGCGATCAACGCGACGAGCAGCAGCAGGCGTCGGCTCATGGCGCCGTCACCATCAGGGTGATCACG